>JBKCTR010000513.1:0-4476 GCA_046318755.1 Planctomycetaceae bacterium | reverse complement strand
CCCTCGGGATACAAATTGGTGTAAAAGCTCCAGGGACCTCCCGCAATTGGAGTGTTCTTTGTTGCTATGGGAAAATTGGGGAAAATACGTCCGTTGGTTTCATCGCAATGATCACACGGGATTTGCGGATTGTTGGGGGCGTGAGGGGTGAATTTCCGGGCCAAGGAACCCATTTCCGTGGGCGCGCGGTGTGGTTGGCGGGAAGGGTTGTCAGATGTCTCCCGGCGGAATGGGTCAGAGGTGCTTCGCCCGTGTTGCCATGTCCGGACGAGGGACCGCCGATCTCAGGTCGACTCCAATTGCCGGAGTCCATAAGGAACGGCATACTCCAGGAATACCGCCTGCGGTCCCTTGTCCGGACCGGCCGGTCCCCGTCTTCCGTCGCTGCCAACTCTTCCGGGATTCTGATGATCCAATCCATTCGCTGTGCTGTGCTGCTGGCTGCCGTGGTGGGCTTGCTGGATGGTCGTTCCGCCCGCGCGGCAGAGCCCCTCACCACCATCGCCTTTGGCTCGTGTGCCAAGCAGGATCAGCCGCAACCGATCTGGCAGGCAGTGCGGGCCACCCAGCCGCAGTTGTTTGTGTTTCTGGGAGACAACATTTATGGCGATACCCAGGACATGGCCCTGCTGCGGCGGAAGTGGGGACAACTGGCCGAGCAGCCGGGGTTCCAGGCACTGCGCCAGTCGTGCCGGGTGACCGGCACCTGGGACGACCACGACTACGGGCAAGATGATGCCGGGGCCGAGTATCCCCACAAACGCGAGTCGCAGCAGATCTTTCTCGATTTCCTGCAGGTTCCCCAGGACGACCCCCGCCGGATGCGGGAAGGGGTCTACTCGGCCGAAGTCTACGGCCCTCCAGGACAGCGGGTGCAGGTGATTCTGCTCGATGCCCGCTATCACCGCAGCCCGCAAAAGAAGGGCTTCCAGCCCGGTGAGCCGGGGGAGGGGTTCCGGGGCAAGTATCTCCCCAATACTGACCCCGGAGTGACGGTGCTGGGGGAGACGCAGTGGGCGTGGCTGGCCGAGCAACTCCGCGTCCCGGCAGAACTGCGCGTGATTGGCTCGGGAGTGCAGGTTGTGCCCGATGAACATGGCTCGGAAAGCTGGGGCAACTTCCCGAACGAACGCCGGCGCCTGTTCCGCACGATCCGCGAGTCGGGAGCCACGGGGGTGGTGCTGTTGAGCGGCGATCGGCACCTGGCCGAGATCGCCCGGTTGCCGGTGGAGCACCCCGACAGCGTCGGCTATCCCCTGTACGACATCACCAGCAGCAGCCTCAACGCCCCCAGTGGCAACTTCACCAAGGCGGGCGTGCGGTTCGCGAATGAGATCAACTCGTACCGCATGGGGCTGACCTATTTCGACGTGAACTTCGGCACCATCCAGATTGATTGGAAGCCCGCCGATCCCATCGTGCGACTGCAGGTGCGCGATCTGGAAGGGGGCGTGGTGCTGCAGCAACGGGTGAAGCTCAGCGACCTGCGTCGGCGTGACGCGGGCCAGTGAACGGGAGCTGCCGTTGCCCGTGTTCGTCCGGCGGCACGCGACTGACGATGCGGATGTGCGCCGTCTCTGATATTCTTCGGCAAGAATTGGAGTCTCGTTTCGCGTTCCCTTCGTTCCCCCGATTGGTGGCGACATGTCGTCGACTCTCCGACGCGCTCCTTCGCGCCGCAGGTTCCTCTGGAGCACCCTGAGCGCCGGTTGTGCCGGTCTTACGCTCCCCGAGTTGCTGCGCTTGCGTGCACAGGCGGGGGAGGCGGAAGGGACAGTCCGGCACACGGCGGTGATCCAGTTCTGGTTGGGGGGCGGACCGAGCCAGTACGAGACGTTCGATCCCAAGCCGCTCGCACCGATGGAGATCCGGGGTCCCTACGGCACCATTTCCTCCAGCCTGCCGGGGGTGCCGATCTGCGACGCGCTGCCGTTGACCGCCCGCGTCATGCGGCACACCGCCGTCATCCCCAGTTTCACCCATCCCTACGACGACCACTTTGGCGTCGCCCGCTGGTGCCTGGGGGGCCGCCGCGAGCAGACCAACGCCAATGGGCACCCCTCGCTGGGCTCGATCGCCTCGCGGTATCGCGGTCCGCGGCAGGCGGGAATGCCCGCCTATGTGCTGTTGAGCGAAGATCCGGTGATGCATCATCACCTGTTCGATTCGAATCTGCACGGTTACCTGGGGGTGGCCCATTCCCCCTTCACGGTGATGCATGACCCCTATGCCGACGAATTCCAGCAGGAACGCCTGCGGGCCGCGACCAGTTCGCTGATCCTGGCCGATGATGTGACGCTCGACCGGGTGCACGATCGCAGCACACTGCTGGCCGGGCTCGATCGGCTCCCCCGACTGCTGGACGCCGCCCGGGGCGGGACCGATCCGTTCGTGACCCAGGCTCTCGAACTGGTGACCTCGGCCCGGGCCCGGCGGGCGTTCGACCTGAATGAGGAATCGGCCACCACGCGGGAGCGCTACGGCCGGCACCGCTGGGGACAGATGGCGCTTTTGGCCCGGCGCATGGTCGAAGCGGGGGTGACCTTTGTGACCATCAACACCGCTCCCGATTGCCTGCGGTGGGACTGGCACGTCAGTATCACGCGCGAGAACCGTCCGCAGCCCGATCCCGGCGGCCCGAACGTGGGGATGGAGCATTGCGGCCCCCCGTTTGACCGGGCGCTCGCAGCGTTGATCGAGGACCTGGCCGAGCGCGACTCGTGCCGCGATGTGTTGCTGATTGTCTGGGGGGAATTTGGACGAACACCCAAAATCAACGTGTCTGGCGGGCGGGACCACTGGCCCCCCCTGGGAACGGTGCTGCTCGCGGGGGGAGGCCTGCAAATGGGTCAGGTGATTGGGGCCTCCAACCGGGATGGCAGTGCGCCGTCGGATCGTCCCATCGGTCCCGACGATGTGTTGGCGACGCTCTACAAGCACCTGGGCATCGACCGCAACGCCAGCCCGCTCAATCACCAAGGCCGCCCCATTCCCCTGCAGCCTGAGGGGCGGGTGATCGACGAGCTGTTTTGAGAGACCGTTTCGCCCGGCTCACCGCCATGCGGTGGTTCAGGCGAGAATCTCGGACACCACATTCCCATGCACGTCGGTCAGGCGGTAGTCGCGTCCCTGGAAGCGGAACGTCAGCCGGGTGTGGTCGACCCCCAGGCAGCGCAGCAGCGTGGCGTGCAGATCATGCACATGCACCGGTTTGTCGACAATGTTGTAAGAGAAGTCGTCGGTGGTGCCGTGACTTGTTCCCGGGCGGATGCCCCCCCCGGCCAGCCAGATGGTGAATCAGCTCGGATGGTGATCGCGCGCATAATCCTCGGCGGTCAGCTTCCCCTGGCAGTAGACGGTGCGGCCGAATTCCCCCCCCCAGACCACCAGCGTGTCGTCGAGCAGGCCCCGCTGTTTCAGGTCGGTGATCAGGGCGGCCGAGGCGCGGTCGGTATCCCGGCACTGGCCGACGATCTGCTTGGGAAGCGTCACGTGCTGATCCCAGCCCCGATGGAAGAGTTGCACGAAGCGGACCCCGCGCTCGGCGAGACGCCGGGCCAGCAGGCAGTTGTACGCATAGGTCCCCGGCTGGCGGGCGTCGGGACCGAAGAGGTCGAAGATGTGCTCGGGCTCGGAGGAGACGTCGGTCAGTTCGGGGACCGAGGTCTGCATGCGGAAGGCCATTTCGTATTGGGCCATCCGCGTGGCAATCTCGGGATCTCCCTGATCCTGCAGCTTCAGTTCGTTGAGCCGGCCGAGATCGTCGAGGAAACCCCGGCGGGTGTCGCGGTCGATGCCCGGGGGATTCGACAGGTACAGCACGGGGTCGCCGACCGAGCGGAACTTCACCCCTTGATAGCGGGTGGGCAGGAACCCGCTCCCCCACAGGCGGTCGTAGAGGGGCTGGTCATTGGGGTTGCCGCTCCCCTGGGAAATCATCACCACGAAGGCGGGGAGATTCTGGTTGTCGCTTCCCAGCCCATAGGCGAGCCACGCGCCGATGCTGGGGCGTCCCGCCAACTGGGCGCCCGTCTGGAAAAACGTGACGGCCGGGTCGTGGTTGATCGCCTCGGTGTGCAGTGTCTTGATGAAACAGAGGTCGTCGGCCACGCCGGCGATGTTCGGCAACAGTTCGCTCACCAGCGCGCCGCTCTTTCCACGGGGAGCGAATGCGTATTTGGTGGGGGCGACGGGAAAGCTGGTCTGGGTGGCCGTCATCCCGGTCAACCGCTGGCCGCGGCGGATGGAATCGGGCAGTTCGGTTCCGCGCAGGTTGGCCAGGCCGGGCTTGTGGTCGAACAGATCGAGTTGCGAGGGGGCCCCCGATTGAAACAGGTAGATCACCCGCTTGGCTTTCACTGGTGCATGGGGAAAGCCGGCGAGTCCGCCGACCGCACCGGAATCCTCCGCTCGCGCAGTGGCCGGGGTGCCAGCCACCAGTTCCGCCATGGCCCACGAAGCCAAGGCACCCCCCGC
>JBKCTR010000512.1:0-15945 GCA_046318755.1 Planctomycetaceae bacterium | reverse complement strand
CACCAATCCGGACGCTGTTCGGTCCAATTCGCACAATCGTAATCTTGATGTCGTCTCCGATCAGGATTCGTTCGCCCGATTTGCGCGACAAGACAAGCATGACGTTCACTCCTTTGTTGGGCCTCAACTAGCCTGGATCTTCCCGAAGGAAGAGTTCCTCTCTGAAGAACGTCGCCATTCTGACGACGTTGTCGAAATAAGTACAGACGAAGTTTCAGAAAAGCGTCACCGGCACTTTTCTGGGTATCTGTTTGTATGTCTATGTGAACACGCTTGGTTCTGCCCAGGCTGTTCAAACAGCGGCCTTGTCGCAGGTCACAGCACGGGAAATCTGCGGGAAAAGTGCGGTTTCCACCGCCTCATTCCCGAGGTTGGCGGTTGGTCCCCGCCCTGGCCCTCTCTGGGATGGGTCTCGACCAGATCTGACGACAATCGGCGAATGCCACAAAAACGTGCAGCCCAGGGGGGGTTTGACAAGCGGGCAGTGATGCCTTTTTGCAGGGCGTGTCGTTTTGATTTGTAGGAGCTGTTCAGTGTGTGTATGGCCAGTTGTTGGCTTGGTTGGCCCAAAAACCACAGGATTGGAGGCCTTGTGCGTTCGGTTGGTGCGAAGATGCGCCGCTTGGTGCGTAATATATGTGCGCATTTCCGGTCGGTCCGCCAACCGGGGCCCGGGGCAGCGGTTCCCCTGTTCCGGCGGGGGCGACGGTGCAACCGATTACGGCGTTTTGTCCAGTTGGCCATGCTGGAACCGCGCCAGCCCCTCCAGATCGTCGGTTCCCAGCAGTGAAACTCCCGATTCCCACAGCGTTTGCCAAACGGCCGGTTTGTCGGGGGCTCCCCAGAACCGCAACTTCCGGCCACGGCTCTCACAGCGGGAGACGAAGTCCCGCAGCCGGTCCTGTTCCTCGACGGGCAAGGGCCCCACCCCCCGCCACTTGAAGTGGGACTTCCAGTCGGTACTGATCCAGGGAATGAGGTGCGTGGGATCGGTGCTATCCAAATCCCCCGGGCGGCCATCGATCGCCGCGAGCCGAAACGCCTGGCGACGCATGAATTCCACCGGTCGATTGCCACTGATGACCACCGTCACCGGCCGCTGCGTGAACTTCCCGTCTTTGACCGCCGACAGAATCTCTTCAAATTCTTCCAGTTGCCGGTGGATGACTTGGTAGCTCGCCTCGGCCTCCGACTTGATGTCAATCAACAACCAGAGACCACTCCCGTCGGGATAAATCTGTTCATTGTGTTCTTGTATCCACTTTCGCAGTGGGTTGAGATAGAGCGTCTTCAAGGTCCGTTCCGGCCGCAGTTCGAAGACCGTATGGGCGACCAACAGCTCGTCTCCCCTCAAAAAGACATCAGCCTCCACGCTGCAGAATCCCTGTTCCAGCGCCTCGCTGAGGGGTCTTTTGTGCAGGTAGTCATTGTGGGCGTGGGCTCGCGGCAACGGAACCACGCGCGACGAGGGGGTGTTTTGGCAGGATTCCTGGCCCTGCAATCCCCGATCCTGTCCGACGACCGGGGTTCCCACCGAGAGGATCTGCAGGGCCAACACGAGCAACAGCCGTCGATTCATGAGTTCAATTCCGTCAGGTTGGGTGGAGCGCAGGCCATCCGCAAAACCCTCGTCGGGAACCCGCAGGAAAGCAAGTTCACCACGGGCAGGCTTTGCCGCGGTTCCAGAAATCTGTACACACTCTGCAGACTCCCATGCAAACGCCAGCCCCTGCGGTCGATTCCCGCCCGAACCGGCAGTCTGGAGCTGGGCCCAATCGGCAGCCACGACCGAACGAGAGCGGTTTCACCCGTGAGCAACACCCTGCCTTCGCTGCCAGATTCCCCTTCCTCCGGCCCCATGGCTGCCTCGGTTCCCCAGGTCAGTTGGAGCGGGCTGTGGTTTGCGACGTTGTTTCCGACGGCCCTGACCCTGGTCTATTTCGTCGTGCTCGCGCGGGAGTCGGCGGGCTGGCAGCAGTTGGCGTTTGCTGTGGGGAAAGCAATTCAGTTCGGCTGGCCGGTGTTATGGTGCCTGCGGCATGATCGGGCCGCCCTGGCGTGGCGTTGGTCGGGCTTTCGGGGAATGGGATTGGGGGTGGTTCTGGGGTTGGCGGTCACCGCCTCGATGCTGTTGTTTTATCGACTGTACCTGGTACCCCATGGATTGTTCGCCCCGGCCGAAGAGGCGATCCGGGCCAAGGTGGCCGGTCTCGACCTGGCGACCCCCGCCCGCATGCTGGTGCTTTCGGTCTTCTACTGCCTGTTCCACTCATTCCTGGAAGAGTTTTACTTTCGCTGGTTTCTCCACCGGCGACTGGAAAGTCGGCTGGGGTTCTGGATCGCGGCCTGTTGGTCGGGGCTGGCCTTCATGGCGCACCATGTGGTGGTGCTCGCGACCTACCTGGGACTCACCTCGTGGCTCACCTGGTTTCTGGCGTTGTCCATCGCCATCGGCGGGGTGCTGTGGGCGTGGTTGTATCGCCGGTCGGGCAACCTGTGGGCTCCCTGGATTTGCCATGCCATCGTGGATGCCGGGATTTTCCTGATTGGCTATCATATTCTCTTTTCCCCGTCCTGAGACTTCGAGAGCCGCGCTGATGTCGATCGCCGCCGTCGATCAGTTGTTGAAGCAAGCCGCCCCCCGGTTCGAGGAGGAGTTGCTGCAACTGCTGCGGATTCCCAGCGTGAGTGCCGAGTCGCGGTATGCCCCCGATGTGCGGCGGGCCGCCGAATTCGTCCGGTCGCAACTGCACGACCTCGGTTTCGCGGCGGAATTGGTCGAGACCTCCGGCCATCCGATTGTGTATGCCGAGTCTCCCCTCGTCGCCGGGGCCCCCACGGTGCTGGTGTATGGCCACTACGACGTCCAGCCTGCGGATCCCCTCGATTTGTGGAAGACACCCCCGTTCGAGCCCTCGATTCGCGATGGGGTGGTCTACGCCCGTGGCGCGACCGACGACAAAGGGCAGATGTTCACGCATATCAAGTCGGCCGAGGCCTGGGTACGGAGCGTGGGCCGGGTCCCGGTCAATTTGAAGTACGTCATCGAGGGGGAGGAGGAAGTTGGCAGCAACAACCTCGAGCAATTCCTGGCAAATTGGAAATCACGTCTGGCGGCCGATGTGGCGGTGATCAGCGATACCAGCCAATTTGGTCCGGGGCGTCCCGCCGTGACGCATGGCTTGCGGGGGATCATCGCCTGCGAGGTGACCGTGCATGGTCCGCGCCAAGATCTGCACAGCGGAATTTTTGGCGGTTCGATCGCCAATCCGGCCAATGGCCTCGCCCGTTTGATCGCCAGTCTGCACGACGACACGGGCCGCATTCAGATTCCGGGTTTTTACGACGGCATCCCCCCGTTGACCCCTGCCGAGCGGCAGCGGTTGCGCGAGTTGAATTTTGATGAGGGGGCCTATCTCTCGGAGATTTCGGTGCCGGCCCCGCATGGAGAACCGGGATACACCACGCTCGAGCGGCGGTGGGTGCGCCCCACCTGCGATGTGAATGGCCTGACCAGCGGCTACCAGGGAGAGGGCCCCAAAACGATCATCCCTGCGTGGGCCCGGGCCAAGATCACCTGTCGCCTGGTGCCCGGCCAGGATCCCGAGCGGCTCGTGCAGTCGCTCGAGTTGTTCCTGCGGAGCCAACTGCTGCCGGGACTGCGGCTCGAGTTCCAGTCGTGGCATGGATGTCCGGGCTATGTCTTCGATACCGACAACCGGTACATGCAGGCTGCCAGCCGGGCCATCGCCACCGCGTTCGACGTTCCGCCGGTCTTCATCCGGGAAGGGGGGACCATTCCCGTGGTCGAGAGTTTCCGGCGGATTTTGGGGCTTGATACGCTGCTGCTGGGATGGGGCCAGAACACCGACAACCTGCATGGTCCCAACGAGCACTTCTCGTTGCACGATTTCCACCGCGGAATCCGGGCCAGCGCTCATCTGTGGCATGAGCTGTCGCAACTCCCCACCTGAGGGGCACCGCTTCCCGCCGGGCCCTGTTCGCCACGTTCTTGTTCGCGTCTCGACGACTTTTGGAATCTCCTTCCGACGGCAACCATGCTCGATCTCCAGTTCATTTGTGACAACCCGGAACGTGTGGCCGAGAACCTCCGCAATCGTGGCGTCGAGTTGGACCTCGGCAGTCTGATCAGCGGCCGCAAGTTGCGGAGTGAGCTCATTTCCCAGGTGGAACAAATCCGGCGCGAGCAGAACGACATCTCCAGCCGCATCCCGAAGGAAAAAGACGCCACGCAAAAGCAGCAGCTTATCGCCCGGGGGAAGGAACTGCGGCAGTCGGTGGGAGATGTCGAGGCCCGACTCAAGGAGGTTGAAGAGCAGTTGTTGGGATTACAGAAACGCATCCCCAACATGACCCATCCCGAGGCCCCCGTTGGTTCGCTGGAGACCGACAGCCGCGTGGTCCGCCGGTGGGGCGAGGCGCGGCCCCTGCCGTTTCCGGCGCTCGACCACGTGGCGCTGGCCGAGAAGCACGATCTGATTGACCTCGAAGGGGGGGCCCGGGTGGCGGGGCACGGGTTCTACTTCCTCAAGAACGAGGCGGTGCTGCTCGAGTTGGCCCTCGTGCAGTACGCCTGCGAGAAGCTGGTGAGCGAGGGGTTTGTGTTGCACTCGACCCCCGATCTCGCCCGCGATGAGGTGCTGGAAGGGACGGGCTACAACCCGCGTGGTCCCGAAACCCAGATTTACTCGGTGCAGGGGACCGACCTCAGCCTCGTCGCCACCGCCGAGATCACACTGGGAGGGATCCTCAAAGACCAGATTCTCGACGCCTCCAGGCTGCCGCTGTTCGTGGGAGGCATCTCGCACTGTTTCCGGACCGAGGCCGGTGCCCATGGCAAGGCGACCCGCGGCATCTACCGGGTGCATCAATTTACCAAGGTCGAGATGTTCGCCTTCACGCGGGTGGAACAGTCGGAAGAAGCCCACCAGAAAATCGTCCGGATCGAGGAGGAGTTGTTCCAGGGGTTGGGCATTCCCTACCAGGTGGTCGACATCTGCTCGGGAGACCTGGGGGGCCCCGCCTATCGCAAGTATGATCTCGAGGCCTGGATGCCCGGTCGCGGGACTGCGGGAGAGTTTGGCGAAGTGACCTCGGCCTCCAATTGCACCGATTACCAGGCCCGTCGGCTGGGGATTCGCTATCGCCAGGCCGATGCGAAGGGAACCCAGTTCGCCCACACCCTGAATGGCACCGCCATTGCCTGCACGCGGGCGCTCATCGCCATTCTCGAAAACTACCAGCAGGCCGATGGCAGCATTGTCATTCCCCCCGCGCTGCGGAAATGGGTGGGCAAGGACCGCATCGGTTGAATCCCGTCCAGCGGGTGCGCCCCAGGAAACAGCATGACAGCGCCAATCGCCGTGATTGTGGGTGCCAGCCGGGATCGGTCCAAATACGGCAACATCTCGCTGCAAGCCCATCGCGCCGCCGGCTACCGGGTCATCCCGGTCAATCCCGCCGGTGGCTTGATTGAAGACCTGCCTGCCGTCACCTCGCTCGGGCAGATTGCCGACCGTCCCATCCAGCGGGTCAGCCTGTATGTCCCTCCAGCGATTGGGGTGGGTCTGTTGGAGCAGATCCAGTCGCTCGATCCTGCCGAGGTCTGGCTGAATCCCGGGGCGGCCAGTCCGGCCCTCATCGACCAGGCCCGGCGACTGGGCCTGCGCCTGGTGGAAGGCTGCAGCATTGTGGATGCCAAACTGCGCCCCGTCCGCTCTGGCTGAGGGCGCGGGGCCAACCCCCCGGCCGTGCCCGACCTCTGCCGTCGCGTTGCTGCCGTGGAGGAGGGCCGCTGCGGTCCCCCACCCGTCTCATTCCCGCCACCTCAGTCACCCCGTCTCACGAGAGAACTCACCATGCCAGGCCCCGATCGCGCGCGAATTGGGAGTTGTTCGATTGTGCTGCTGGCGATCTTCGTCTGCGGCGGTTCCCTTGCCGCGACAGAGTGCCGGGCAGCGGATCGCCCGAATGTGATCCTGATCGTGGCTGATGATCTGGGGGGGGCCGACCTCGGTTGCTACGGCAGCCGCTATCACCAGACGCCCCACCTCGATCAGTTGGCGTCTGAAGGGGTCCGGTTCGCCCAGGCGTACGCCTCGGCCCCGGTCTGCTCCCCCACCCGCGCTGCGCTGCTGACGGGCAAATTCCCCGCCCGCCTGCGCCTGACCGACTGGCTGCCGGGACGCCCCGATCGGAACGATCAGCCGCTGCTGCGGCCGACTCTGCCCCAGCAGTTGCCGCTCGAGGAGACCACTCTGGCGGAACGGTTTCAAAAGGCGGGTTATGCGACGGCCCATGTGGGGAAATGGCACTTGGGGGGAGCCGGCTTCGGGCCCCTCGAGCAGGGCTTCGAGCGGAACATTGCCGGGGATGAGACGGGCACCCCGCTCAGCTACCTCGCCCCCTTCGGCCGCGAAGGACGCCTGATGCCGGGGCTCGAGCAGGCCGAGCCGGGCGAGTACCTCACCGATCGCCTCACGGCCGATGCGGTGCGGTTCATCACCGACAAAAAAGACTCCCCGTTTTTCCTCTACCTCGCGCATTACGCCCCCCATACGCCGCTGACCGCCCGGCCCGATCTGCAGCAGAAGTGGGAGGCCCGGGAACGCCCGCAAAATCCCGGTGCCCAGGCCAACGCAATCTACGCGGCGATGCTGGAAAGCGTCGATGACAGTGTCGGCCGGATCCGGAAGGCCCTCGCCGAGCTGGGGCTCTCCGACAAGACTCTGGTCATCTTCACCTCCGACAATGGAGGCCTGGCCACCGCGGAGGGGCCCCGAACCCCCTCGACCTCGAACGCCCCTTATCGCGAGGGGAAGGGGTTTCTTTACGAAGGGGGAATTCGCATCCCCCTGATCGCGCACTGGCCGGGGGTGGTGACGGGGGGACGGGTGGTGGAAAACCCCATCAGCAGTTACGACCTGGTCCCCACCCTGGCCGATTTGTGCGGCCTGGGCCCGGTCGAGCAGGTCGATGGAATCAATACCGCGGCCGTCTGGCGGGGCCCGGGGGACGTTCCCGAGCGAACGCTGTTCTGGCACTATCCCCACTACAGCAACCAGCGGGCCCGCCCCGGCGGAGCGATCCGCAAGGGGAACCTCAAACTCATCGAATTCTACGAGACCGGGCGACGCGAACTGTTTGACGTGGCCCAAGACCGCTCCGAGAGTCGCAATCTCGCCGCCGAACGCCCCGAGGTGGTGGAGGCCCTGGCGGCCGAACTGGTCGCCTGGCGGCAGTCGGTTGGGGCCACCCGCATGACACCGAATCCCGATTTTCTTCCCAATCCCCAGGGGGAAGATCGCGTGTTGGTGTTGCCGGCCAAGACCGCCACCGTCCACGGCGTGATGCTGCGGTACGAGCCGCTGCCCCATAAAGAAACCCTCGGGTTCTGGGTTCAGGACAAGGACTGGGCCGAATGGGATTTCACCCTGCGCCAACCAGGGCGCTACCAGGTCGAGATTCTGCAGGGCTGCGGGCCCGGCAGTGGCGGCAGCACGGTGGAACTGCGGCTGGATGGCCAGGTGGTCTCATTCAATGTCGAAGAGACCAAGCACTTCCAGGACTTCAAACCGCGTGTCGTGGGGCAATTCGAGCTGGCCCAGCCGGGGCGGAAGACGTTGCAGGTGGTCCCCACACGCAAGCCCGGCGTGGCGGTGATGGACCTGCGGCAGGTGCGTCTGCTGCCGGTGCAGTAGTTCGAACTCGTGTGGCGGATCGCAGAGATCAAAGCAGACCGGCAGGAGATGCCACAGATGAGCATGGTTCACACGGCGATTCTCGATTGGCTGCGGCAGGAGGGAGTGGCTTTCCGCGAAGTTCACCATGAGCCGACCCTGACGTCCGAGCAGTCGGCCGCCGCGCGGGGGGAACCGCTGTCGAATGGAGGCAAGGCGCTGCTGCTGAAGTGCGATGACGAATTTCAACTCTTCGTGCTGCGGGCTGACCGTCGGCTCGATTCGTCGGCCGTGAAGTCCAGGCTGCCGTGCCGCAAGACCCGTTTCGCGACTGCGGAGGAGCTGGGGGAACTGACGGGGGGGCTGGTGCCGGGAAGTGTGCCTCCCTTCGGCCGGCCCATTTTGCCGTTTTCGCTGCATGTCGATGAGCTGCTGGTGGCGAACGAACGGATTGCGTTCAACGCGGGATCGTTGACCGACTCGGTGATTCTGGCGATGACCGACTATCTGCGGCTGGCCCAACCCCGGTTGGTCTTCCCGTTCAGCCTGCCCCCCGCCGCCGGCTGATGGACAAGCCCGGCCGGGCAGTTTCGGCGGCGGGGCGTCGCTCGCTGTGGCGGCCGGTTGTCTGACGGTCGGCGATTGCGGCGGTTGCTGCCCCGGACGCAGGCCAAGCCCCACTCCTCGTCTTCCCCAGCCAGGGCTGCTGGTGATTCGCCCCGCAGGCGGCGGCTGTACGCTCTGTGGCCCGGCCAGTATCATCGCCTATCCCCCTGTGAACGGGCTTCGCAAGCCTCTGAAACGGAGTTCCCCTGATGTCTGCCAGTCACGATTTGAACCCCGCCCAACAGGCGGCGGTCGAGCATCGCGATGGCCCCCTGCTGGTGCTGGCCGGTCCCGGTTCGGGCAAGACCCGGGTGATCACGCGGCGGATCGCCCGTCTGATGGAAAGCGGGGTATATGCCTCGCGGATTCTGGCGCTCACCTTCACGAACAAGGCGGCCCGCGAGATGGAAGAACGGGTCGCCCGCCTGATGCCGGGCACCCGGGTGTGGGTCAGTACCTTCCACCGGTTCTGTTCGCAGTTGCTGCGGCGCTATGGCTCGGCCGTCGGACTGCAGCCCAATTTCACGATTCTCGATTCGGGAGACCAGGGCGCGCTGATGCGCGAGGTGCTCTCGGAACAGAACATCGACTCGTCCCATTTCAGTCCGGGCAAACTGTTGGGACGCATCAGCAAGGCGAAGTCCCGCCTGCAATCGGCGGAAGAATTCGCCCGCGAAGTTCAGGATGGCCGGCAGGCCAACTACTTCGACCAGATCGCCGCCCGCGTCTACCAGAATTATCAGGACCTGCTGCTGCGGGCCAACTCGGTCGATTTCGACGACCTGTTGTGCCATGTGGGCCGACTCTTGGCCGAAAGCGATGTGATCCGCCAGGACCTGGGCGAGCGCTACCGCTACATCCTCGTCGACGAGTATCAGGACACGAACTTCGCGCAGTATCAGATTGTGCGCATGCTGGCCTCGCAGCATCGCAATCTATGTGTCACGGGAGATCCCGACCAATCGATTTACGGGTGGCGCGGGGCCGAATTGGGGAACATCCTGCAATTCGAGCAGGACTTTCCCGAGACCCAGGTGGTCCGGTTGGAGATGAACTACCGCAGCACGAAGGTGATCTGCCGGGCGGCCGACTCGTTGATCGCCAACAACGTGCGCCGCAAGGCCAAGACCCTGTTCACCGACAACGACGAGGGGCACGCGATCGAGTCGCTGTTTTTCGATGACCAGCATCTCGAGGCCGAGGGGGTCGCCACGCTGATCCGGCAAATCTCCCAGCACGAGCAACGTTCCTGGTCCGATTTCGCCATCTTCTATCGGGTGAACGCCCTGTCCCGGCCCCTCGAACTCGCGCTGGGACGGCACCGCATTCCCTACCAGGTGGCCGCCGGCCTCGCGTTTTACGAACGGGCCGAGATCAAGGATCTGCTGGCCTACTTCCGGCTGATCGCCAACCCCGCCGACCGGCTGGCGTTCCAGCGGGTGGTGAACACGCCCGTGCGGGGGATTGGCAAGACGACCGTGGCCCGCCTGCTCGACTGGGCCGACCAGCAGGGGGTTGCCCCGCTCGACGCCGCCCGCCAGGCCGACCAGTTTCCCGGACTCACCCGGCGGGCCACTCTCGCCCTCGGCCGGTTCGTTGAAATCATCGATCGCCTCTCGAAAACCCCCTTCGCCGGGGTCACCCCCCTGTTCGATGAACTGCTCAAACTGACAGGGTATGCCGCCGGGCTCGACAAGCACGACGAAACCGACCTGCAGCGGCTGGCCAACATCGAGGAATTGCGGAACGCGGCGGCCCAGTACGATCAGGAACACGCCGCCGATCCCACCCTGTTGGGGTTCCTCGAGAACAGCAGCCTTGTGGCCGATCTCGACAGTGTCGACGAGTCGTCCGGCAAGGTGACGCTGATGACCCTCCACGCCGCCAAGGGACTGGAATTTCCCGTGGTGTTCATCGCGGCCGTGGAAGAGGGGCTGCTTCCCCACGACCGCAGCCTGCGCAGTGAATCTCCCAATGAAATCGAGGAGGAACGTCGGCTGATGTTCGTAGGGGTGACCCGCGCCCGCGAACGCCTTGTGTTGACCCGCACCTGGAGCCGCGACATGCGCGGACAGCGCATGCTCTCGGCCCCCAGTCGCTTTCTCGAGGAATTGAGCCTGTCCGAGCGATCCCGTCCGAAGCGATACCCGGCTGCCGCGGTCGAAGCCAAACGGCAAGACGAACCGGTAACGCGCTCCCGCGAACCGTTCGAGCGGGGAGGGGGGCGGCTTTCGAAGGAAACCGCGCGGACCCCGAACGACGAATCCAAAACTGCGGAGTTTGACAACTCATCCCGTGCTGGGGAGCTGGCTCTGGAACCCATCGAGTTGTCGGAACGCCCGGTGGCGGCGGTCAATCCACTGGCCCCCCCTCAGGCCTCCCGCAGTCCCGAAGAGCTGGCCCGCAGCCAGGCGACCCTCAGCCGTCGCGAGGCCGAGGCGCTCGAGGCCAAGCGCCGTCGTCAGTCGAAGCTGGGGGGCATTCCACACCTCACCACCGGAGCCTCCCTCTTGTCGGGGAGCAGTGCCGGCGGCGGAACCGCTGCCGGGTTGCGGGTGGGGATGTCGGTCCGGCACCCGCAATTGGGGGTGGGAGAGATTATCGAAGCGAGTGGGGAAGGGAAGCGGCAGACGGTAGTGGTTCGATTTCCCGATGGTTCCGAACGCAGTTTCCTCTCTCAAAAAGCCCCGCTGCAGCCTGTTGGGCTGTCATGAGCGGTGTCGATCCGCCGTCTGTGGCGGGTAGCGGGTGGCGGTCAGCCGCAGGGCCGGCAGAGCGGCAACTGGATACGGCCGCTTCCCCTGTTGCCGAAAGGAAAACTTTCTTCCTTCGCTGGGCGTCTGGGGAGTCGGTCTCGCGACGGGTTTGGGCGGCAAGTCGGTTGATCCGCTTCCCCCGAATGGAGTCTGTTCGGGCCGGTTTCTGGGGCGCGAGCCCCCCCCGCCGTAGCAAACGCTTGCCACGGAATCGGGTTTGCAGAACAATGGATTGAGTCAGAGAGAGTGTTTTGCGAGTTGGGACCGAAACTTCGGTGGTCTGGCAGAGAAGGCGCTGGTGCTCTTCTCGCTCAGGCAACCGGGAATTTGGGTTTGCGATCAGGATACGAGTGTTCTCATGCTGTTGTTTGTGATCCGGGTGCTCTACGCGATGGTCTGCGTGGGAACGATTGCGTCGTTCATCACGCTCGACAATCCCCCCGAGCCCTTCGGAAGCCACCGGGTGACCAGCTTCATCTTGCTGATGCTGGCCTCCCAGATTGTGACCTTTCTCGACATCCTCATTCCGCAGAAGCGGATCGATGTGATCTCGGCCATTTACTTTGGGCTGCTTATCGGGTTTCTGCTGAGCTGGTTGACCAACCTGGCGCTGGCTCCGGTCATCCTGGGGAACTATCGCCCCGTCACCCTGATGCTGTCGAACCTGATTCTGCCCTACCTCTGCGTGACCCTGCTGCTGCAGACCCGCGACAAGTTCCGGTTCATCATCCCCTACATCGAGTTCGCCAAAGAGGTCCGTGGCGGGCGGCCGTATGTGCTGGATGCCAGCTCGTTGATTGATGGACGAATTGCCGATGTGCTCGACACCAAGATCATCGACGCCCCCATCGTGATCCCGTCGTTCGTCCTGCAAGAGCTGCAGGACATCGCCGACAGCAACGACAAGGTCCGTCGTGGACGGGGTCGACGCGGCCTCGACATGGTCTCCCGACTCCAGTCGAACACCCACATCGAGGTCCGCATCGAAGAGGTCAAAGACGAGAAAGGAAAAGGGCAATCCATCGACCAGCGCCTGGTCGATGTCGCCAAACAACTCGGCGGGGCCGTGGTCACCAACGATTTCAACCTCAACAAGGTCGCCAACGTCCATGGCGTCGATGTGATCAACCTCAATGACCTCGCCAACTGTCTGCGCCCGCGGCACCTCCCCGGAGAACGGATCAAGCTGCGGATCGTCAAGGCGGGCGAGGGGATGGGACAGGGGGTCGGCTACCTCGACGATGGCACCATGGTGGTGTGCGAGGATGGCGGGGCGATGATTGGCAAAGATGTTGAGATCATCGTCAAAAGCGTGCTTCAGCAAAGCGCTGGGCGGTTGATCTTCGGTCGCCTCCCCGCCCCCGGAGAACGCTGACCGATTAGGCCCGTGGCCGCAGGACCTCGTGGCCGCAGACTGCGAGGCGACGTGGAATCGGACGATCTTCCACAGGCGGGTCGGCCAGGCTCACGCTAAGGGCACCCGGTGCTGACCCCGCCACCCCCGGCTTCGCGGGACAAGCGATCCGGCGAATGGCAGAGGCGGGAGCCCCCCGGACTGGCCCCGTGGGGACCGATCAGGCGATGAGGTCGTGGATCACTTCGCCATGCACGTCCGTCAGGCGGAAATCGCGACCGGCAAATCGATACGTCAACCGGGTGTGGTCGAACCCCAACTGGTGCAGCAGCGTTGCCTGCAGGTCATGCACATGCACCTTGTTCTCGACCGCCGCGAAGCCAAATTCGTCGGTCGCGCCATGCACATGCCCACGCTTCAGACCCCCGCCGGCCAGCACGGTCGTGAACCCCCAGTGGTTGTGATCGCGTCCGTTGATCTTCCCGGCATTGGCCCCCGGTTGAGGCAGCTCCACGGTGGGTGTCCGGCCAAACTCCCCGCCAATCATCACGATCGTCTCGTCCAACAGCCCCCGTTGCCGCAGGTCGGTCAGCAGCGCCCCAATCGCCTGGTCGCACTCCTTGGCCAGCCGTCGATGATTGACCTCGATGTCGTCGTGGTTGTCCCACGGCTGTCCGGCACCATGCCAGACCTGCACGTAGCGCACCCCCCGCTCGACCAGCCGGCGGGCCATCAGAATCTGCTGCGCCTGGGTGCCCGGGCCATACATCTCCTGAATGTGCCGCGGCTCCTGCTGCACGTCAAACGCATCGGTCGCCGCCATCTGCATCCGATACGCCAGTTCCAGCGAATGGATCCGCGCTTCCAGCGGCGCCTCCTGCTGGCGGCGCTGAGAATGCTCGCGATTGAGCGCCTGCACCAAATCGAGCTGCCGCCGTTGCTGGCTGAGAGACAACTGCGGATTCCGCACGTTCGCGATCAGCTTGTCGACCTCGCGATGCTTCGTGTCGAGGTAGGTTCCCTGGTAGGCGCCAGGCAGAAATGCCGACTGCCAATTCTCGGCATCCTTGATCGGATACCCCCCCGGACACATCACGATGAACCCGGGCAGGTTCTGGTTTTCAGTCCCCAGCCCGTATGTCACCCACGATCCCATGCTGGGGCGGACCTGGGTCTGGTCGCCACAGTTCCACAGCATCAGTGACGGCTCGTGATTGGGCACGTTGGCATGCATCGAGCGAACGACCAGCAATTCGTCGGCACATTTCGCGGTGTGTGCGAAGAGTTCACTGATCTCCAACCCCGACTCGCCATGCCGCTGGAATTGAAACGGCGTGGGAAACGCAGCCCCCGTCTTGCGCTCGGTCTTCAGGTTTTCAACCGGCAGGTTCTGTCCGGCGTGACGCTGCAGCGCGGGCTTCGGATCGAACGTGTCGAGGTGCGAGCAGCCGCCATTCAGAAAAATGTGGATCAGGTGCTTGGCCCGACCGGGAAAGTGCGGTTGCCGGGGACTCATCGGGTCGATGGGGGCCGCACCGGTTCCGGCGCGGGCCTCGGGGGCAGACTGCGTTAACAGGTCGGCCAGTGCCAGACCACCCCACCCCAGTCCACAGCGCGACAGCATCGTGCGCCGGGACCAGAACTGTGGGCCTTGGACAAGGGGAGACAGGAGACCGCGATTCATGGAACAGGCGCGCTTCAGTGGGACTGGGGCAGGGGCCAGAGTCAGGTCGGCGGGGGGGGCCCACCGACCTCTCTCCATTCTACACGCCACCAGCCATTCCGGCGCTCCACTGGTCCCGTGGCGGGTTGTCTTTCCGGCGGCAGACCGCGTTTTTGGCGCAGATCCCACGCCGTCAGCAGATTGGGGGGACGCCGAAACTTGGCCAGCCGCAGGGCTGCTGCGGGGAAAACGCCCCGTTATCGCGATCCCACGCGGCGGGCGCTTAGGGCGGCCTTGCGGCGGCTTTCCATCACGTGCCCCAATTGCCGACTGAGGGGGGGGCTGCGGCCGATCAGCCGGTACATGGCCGAGGGGCTGGCCACCACCAGTTGCAGATCGGACGAGGCGGTCACGGTTACCTCACTGGGCAACTCGGCCAGCACCGAACCTTCCCCAAAAAACTCACCGCGTCCCACCCGCGCCACCTCCAGCGGGTAACCCCGGGCGTCTTTGACAGTCAGTTCGGCTTCTCCCCGCACGACCACATGGAGGCCGTCGATGCGCTCCCCTTCCCGCACCACCAACTCCCCCGCCCCGAAATCACGCACCCGGAGTCCCGCTTCCAGTTGCTCATCCCGGGGAGGTTCCCCCAGAGTTTTGAACGGCACGAATTGCGACAACAGCGCCACTGGATCGGGGGTGGCGGCCCGATCGACTTCCTGCTGCGATTGGGTGAGTGCGGTCTGGGTGGGAAACGGAATCGAGATCCCCTCTCGCCGAATGGCGTACCAGATCCGCGACATGAAGTCGTCGCGGACCACCGGCAGTTGTTCGGAACTGGCGACTGAAAAAATCACCCGGTAGATAATGGCGAAGTCGGCGTAGTTCACGGTCCGGACGGCGGGGGCCGGGTCATCCAGCACCCCGGGCGTCTCCTCCAGCAACCGGAACAGCATCTGTTTGACCTTGTTGGGCGGGTCGTTGTACGAGAATCCCAACTCGATCGCTTCGGTCCGGATGCGGTCCGGGCGAGAGAGATTGTTGAACGAGCCCTTGTAGAGCTGCGAATTGGGAATGATCCGAACCCCCTGGGTGGGGACGGCGATGTGGGTCGACCGCCAGTTGATCTCCGTGACCTTGCCGGTCACTCCGTCGGCGCTCACCCAGTCCCCCAGATTGATCGGCCGCTCGAACATGAGCATCACCCCGGAGACAATATTGCCGAGGGGTTCCTGCAGCGCGAGACCGATGACGATCGAGGTCACACCCAGGGCGGCCACCGCTCCCTCGAGGGATTGACCCCAGACCACGGAGTAGATGATCGCCGCCCCGATCGCCACCAAAAGCACCCGCACCAGGTCCCGGAACAGGGTGGGAACGTTCGCCCGCCAGGTGGATGCGACCGAGTCCGACTCAAACACCAGGTCATTGACGATCCGCAGCACCGCGATCAGACCGGTCAACCAGGCCAGCGTCTGGCTCAGGCGGACCAGCAGGTGGTCGTCGGCATGCCCCGACACCTGCGACAGAAAAATCCACAGGGCGGCCGACGGAATCACCAGGTTGCGGATCAGGGTCAGGCCCCGAGCCATCGGGTGCTGTCGACGGCGCAACCGGGTGATGATCTCGGTCAGCACAAGGACCAACAGCGGCAAGCCCACAATCAGCGTGAACGCCCAGCGGGGCGAATGCTGCACAAAATCGGAGAGCACAGTCCAGGCGAGTGACCACATGTCAACGGCCCTCCACGGGGGTGGTCACCAACTGCCAGGTCTCGAGGGCACCCCGGCCCGGCAACTCGACCGAGTGGGGCTCGCCCAAGGGATACTGATCCTGCACCCGTTCCCGCACCGCCCGGGTCAGCCG
>JBKCTR010000511.1:0-15172 GCA_046318755.1 Planctomycetaceae bacterium | reverse complement strand
CCACCGAGGGCCAACCGCCATGGGCTGACGATCAGAGACATTTTTTTCCAACGGCTGGGCATCTTCTTCTCCACACCGGGCGGGTTGCGGCAAGTCGGCGGTCTGCTGTCTGTGAAACACCGTCGACGGGTTTTGGTATCGCAAGAGACCGGGGTTTCGTCCAGTGAAATTGAGCCTCACGGCAGCCTTTCCGAGCTTTTTATTGAATGGAACTTACAATTTGTCCAGCAGATCTAGGGCCGCAGCTTGCCTCTGCTTGGAGCCCCCCCCTAAGATCGATAGTCAACTCGTTCCTGGAAACCGGCGGATTCATGACAGGCGTTCACTGGGTGTTGGCGTCGCTGGGGATGGTGGGGGCTGGGCTGATGGCTTGGCTGTTTCGTGCTCCCCTGCGCCGTTCCCTGCAGCTCAAAGAAGCTGCGCTGGCGCAGGCCGCATTCGACGCCCAGCGCGACGTCCTGTCTCAGCGGTTTCTGGAAGTCGCCTCCCGGTCGGGGAAACCGCGTGGTTTGCGGTGGATCGCCGTCGAGATGGGGGACCAGGTGCGCTACGCCCGCGATCGTCAAACCGGCCTGTTGACGGCGTTTGTGGGTGTGAACATCCGCTTCGAAGCCATTCCCGGAGGAGACATGGAGGGGGTGGCGGCTGTTGGGAACATTCGTGATGGTGCCGCTTTGTTCCATTTCGAACGGGGAGGCTGGGGCACCGGAGGCAAAACCCTGTTCAACGTCGGTCCCGACGAAGCCCTCGGGCGATTTCAGGCCCAGTTCGAACCGTTACCCATCGCTCCCTCTGGCTGAGAGGTTTCCGTGCACCGACGATCGCCCCGGAAGATTGCCGAGAGTTCGGGGCGTTTTCATTCGTCTGTTGAGTTGGCCTGTCCTCTGTCATCCCGCTGGCTTGGCACCGCGTGTTCCTGAAACCCGATTCGTCCCATTTCCGCTGGTCCTCACGTTCCTTTTCCGCCGCTGGTCTCATGCCGCTTCAACATCCTCTCCACCGTGTGCTGTGTTCGCTGGCTGTTCTTTTGGCGGGGGTGGCGGGCAGTTCCCACCCGGCGTGGTCGGCCGATGCGACCAGCGACTCTCAGCAACGTCTCGAACGCGACCTGAAGTACCTTGCCAGTGACGAACTGGAGGGGCGCGGGGTGGGCTTGAAGGGGCTCGAAGTGGCGGGGGAGTACATTCGCGAACAGTTCGCCGCCGCCGGGCTGAAGTTGGATACCGTCCAGGGATCCCCGTTTCAGAACTTCACCATGCCCACCGGTGCCGTTCAGGGGCCGGTGAACACGCTGGAATTCGTCGGACCGGAGGGCACCAAGCTCAATCCCAGCCAGCCGGCAGACTTCACCCCGCAGTCGTTCGGCGGAGCGGGTGCCTTTTTTGGTGAACTGGTCTTCTGCGGCTATGGCATCGAAGCCTCCGACAAGAACTACAACGATTTCGAAGGGGTCGATCTCAAGGGGAAGGTGGCGATCATCGTGCGGAAGGTGCCCCAGCAGGCGAACCCCCGCAGCCCGTTCGCGGGCCCGCGGGGCGGCGTTGGGCCCTACGGCGAATTGCGGACGAAGGTGATCAACGCGGCCTCCAAGGGGGCGGCGGCCATCTTGTTTGTGAATGACCCCTATACGGGACGGAATGAACTGGCCGAAGCCCGCAAGCAGGTTGGCAAGCTGGCCGAGGGAGTGGCCGAGAGCGCCGTCGAGGTCGAAGCGATCGACGCGGCCGATGCCGAGAAGCTGGCGATGGCCAAAATGAAGCTCACCGAGGCAGTGGCGAAGTACAAGGCGGGGAAGGGACACTTGCCAGCCGAGCCTTCCGATGACCTTATGAAATTTGGCTATGCCGGTTCCGAGGCGATTCGCGAGATTCCCGTGCTGCACATCACCCAAAAGCTGTGCGACCAGTTGCTGCAGGGATCTCTCAAGACCACCCTGACGGCTCTGGAAGAGAAGATCGACCAGACGCAGAAGCCGGCCAGCCAGGTTCTGACCGGCTGGAATGCCGGTGGGGTGGTGTCGATCGAGCGGACGCAGGCCGCGGTGCGAAACGTGATTGGCGTGGTCGAAGGGAACGGCCCCCTGGCGAACGAGACGATCGTGGTGGGGGCGCATTACGACCATGTGGGACGGGGCGGGCCCGAGTCGCTGGCGCGGGGTTCGTCCGAGATTCACAACGGGGCCGACGACAATGGATCGGGAACGGTCGCGCTTTTGGAACTGGACCGCCGAATCGCCAGCCGTCCCGAGAAACTCCCCCGCCGTGTGGTTTTCATCGCGTTCACGGCCGAGGAGAAGGGGTTGATTGGCTCGGCCCGTTACACGAAAGAGCCAGTCTTTCCGCTGGAAAACACCGTGGCGATGTACAACCTCGACATGGTGGGACGGCTGACCGAGAACAAGCTGACGGTGTTTGGGGTCAAGACCGCCAAGCACTTCGAAGAATCGCTCGGGAAGCATGGTCCCGAGTTGGGGCTGGAGCTGTCGATGAAGCCGGAGGGTTTTGGCCCCAGTGACCACTCGTCGTTCTACGCCAAGAAGATTCCGGTGCTGCACTTCTTCACGGGGACGCACAGCGACTACCACCGTCCCGGAGATGACTGGGAGAAGATCAACTACGAAGGGACCCGCAAGATTGTCGATCTGACCGAGCGGATGATTGTCGAGACCGCCCTCCGCGAAGCCCGGCCCGAGTATGTGGAAGTGCAGGGCTCGGCCCAGGTGGGAGAACGGCAGGGGAGCCGGCCGTACTTCGGCAGCATTCCCGATTTCGGCGGCAACAAGCCGGGCTATCCGCTGGGAGGTGTGGCGGGGGGCGGCCCGGCTGAGAAGGCGGGGCTCAAGGCGGGAGACAACATCATCCAGATCGGCACGAACAAGATCACCAGCCTCGACGATTTCGACGCCGCGCTGCGGCAGTTCAAGGCGGGCGATGTGGTGGATGTGACGGTCGAGCGCGGCACCGAGAAGGTGACTGTGAAGGTCACGCTCGACAAGCCGCGCTAAACGCTGGCGCGCGCTGTCATGCGGTCAACCGGGCCGGCGCTGGCCGGGCCCGGCCGACCGTGAACCTATTGGCCATTCGGTTGTGGTGCCAGACCTCCCGGCCTGTCAGGCCCACCGGCATGACTCCGCGAATCGCCCGAGTTTCCATTCCGCATAACCGGCCGGACCTGACTCGGCACCCGTTGTTGGCCTGTGTCTCGCCATCTGGACGCACAGGCCGACCAACCTGTGCCAAATCGGCCTGAGGCTGCGTGTTGCGTCGACGCGGGCCTCACGTCTTGTGACGGTGGTTTTCTCAACCTCTTGCCGAGCGCCTCTCATGCCCCGCCTGTCCCGCCGGATGTTCGCGTTCTTGTGGCTGATTCTGGGGGCGTTGATCCTGCTGGCGGCGTTGTCGCCCGGCTATGTGCGGGTCAGGATGACGGGCACCCCCGACGGCGACATCGATGTCGAGCAAGTGGGGTTTGGTCCGAAAAAGGTGCGGGTGCAGGCGGGGGATGGAGTGATCGAATCGCGGGCGTGGTGAGTCGGATTCCGCCTGAGGTGTGCCGCTCTGCAGACCGTGAACGGACCGCCCATCGATCACATCGGCCAGGAGTTTTATCCCCCAGACGCGACTTCATGGATCGCATCCTGCCGGGGTGTGCTGGTGTGGGTCAGCCGGGGAAAGACATCGGTGACTGGAGCACCACAGGCCGTGTTGGATAACGGCCTGTGGCGTCCCCGCGAAAAACAGTCGGAGAAGGAACGCTCTGCAGGACTATTTTTTCGAACGTTTGTTGAGGGCGTCGAGCTTGGCCGTGAGAAACTTGCCGCGGGTCTCATCACTGATTTGGATCTGGACGAGCCGCCAGGTCAGGTTGTAGGCCACCGGCTGGAACGACGGTGGCGCGGTGAAACCCTGGTCGAGTGCCGTGACGGCGAAGGAGGGCTGGCCGACCGTCGGCACCACCAGTTCCACGGGCACTCCACCGATCAGCCCCGAGACACTGCGGTAGTACTGCAGCACGAGGGCGGTGGAACTGAGACTGGTCTCGATATCGCGTGTCCCCGGGCTGGCCAGCTTCGAGTTCGGTGGAATGACCGATGAGGTACCGAACCGGTATTGGATGCGGTCGACCTTCGGTGGAGTTCCGCCGGCATCGTAGGTGAAATCCGGATTCTGGGCGGCGATCGCGTCCATCACCTCCTTCACAGTCGACTGCGGCGTGAGCTGCGGAAACGACAGATTCGGCACATAACAGAACACACCAACAACTCGAAAATTGACAGTCAAAGCCATGCTGCACTCCGGGAGAAAAAAAGGGGGGTCGGTCGGCCGCCCAGCCACTGCGCGGGAGTTCCCGAGCGGTGCGTACAGGGACTCAGTCCGACAAGGCGGGGAAATCCCAAGCGGAAGAGTGCGTACCGCGAACACGAACCGCTCGCCAAATCCCAATGAAGACGGACCTGACGCCGGTCGCGGAAAAGCAACCTCACTCCTCTCTTGTCTCAACGGAGTGAAGTAGAAAACCGGACAGACTTTTTCTGGTTTCGAGCAGTTTTTGTCTTGGTTCCTCACAACGGACAGGCGAGAGCACCACAACACACGCTGCGTGGATCCCAGACGACCGCTGTTGGCCGTTCTACTCCAACATTGATGAATGTGCCGAGACCGGGCACTGTCCACAGCGTCATGCAATGCGGCAACTGACACTGTCAAAGTCGACTTTTTGCGGGGCTCCGGGACTGGTTCCCTGTCGCCAGCGAAGCCAGACGATTACCTGGCAGTCGTTGGTGAGGTCACCCGGAATCGGAAGACCAGCAAAATCAAAGCCGCTTCCATCGGGCTTAATCCGTCCGGACTGTGTCATCGCGGGTATGGTCGAAGTGGGGATAAAATCCGAACGAAACAACCCCCCTCTGACTGTTGGATTGGTCGCATCTTTGTCGAGATCAACTGTTCCCTCGATGGGGCCGGCCATCGGTGGCGTGGTGTCTTGCCGAGCTAAAGGGCCGTTTTGAACGGGCTTGGTAATCTTAATGACGGGCATGGCGAGTCCGTAATGAATGGTGGCCGGGGTTGGCGTGAGTGCGTCTTGATGGAACCGAGTGCATCTGCCTATTCAATTCGGACTCTCACGCTCGCGAAGTCGACCTTCTCAGGAGCATTCGGCTCAGTCCCCGCCCTCCATTTCACCCAGACCACCACCTGACAATCGGGCAAGATTTCGTCCCCGATGGGGAGTGTCCGAAACTCAAAATTTCTCCCATTGTTCTTCACGATGCCAGGCTTGGTCATCTGGGGAATCTGCTCTGTGGGTTGAAAGCTCAATTCAAATATTCCTCCGACGACACTGATCGCTGGTACCTTACGCTTACTATCGAGATCGAGTTTCCCCTCAATAGGACCGACGGTCGGTGGATTGGTGTTCTGCGGGGGCATGGTCGAGTTCTGGCTAGGCTTGGTGATCTGGATGTTGGGCATGCAGAGGCTCCTTAAAGTTCTTGAAGAGGCAGTGAGACATTAATGCTGCGACGATCATTCACATAGACCCCAAAGGGGCCTGCGAGATTGAGGTCGAGCGGTGAGAGATTCCGATTCCTTTGGGGGTCTATCAGCCGATTGAACTCGATGCCCTGAAAATGGGGAACGACCTCACCATTGATAGCGACCAGTTGGACGATTCCCCGCGTGATCTTCAACCTCACCCGCGTGACCTGAGTTAACCGGATTGGATCGTCATGACTGCTTCGGGGCAGTTGCTCCAGTTGACCCCAGGCATCGTGGCGTATGCAGCCATCTTTTGGACGAAGGTTCCCAATGTTGCGGCGCACCTGGGTCAGATGCCGTTGGCCATGCGGCCCGCGCGTCAGCGAGATCAAATGGAGTCGGGCGCACTCCGGGTGCTCCGGGCCTGGTTCCGTCAGACGATAGCCGAAAAACAGGCCGCAATCGGAGATATCGTTTGGCAATTCGAAGTCCAGCGCCAGATCCAGGTCACCACCGGGAGGAAGATCTCCCAGTTGCGCCATCCGGGCACGGTTGGAGACGATCACCAACTGCCCCGACTTGGGATCGAGATGCACGCTGCCATTCCCGGACTGCTCGATCCCCGCAAACGGGAAATCCGTCGGAATTTGCCCCCAGCGGGACCATTTCCGCTCCAGGAGCGATGGCATGCGGGCAAACAGCAGGACCGCACACACACTGATCAGCCCCAGCCCCACC
Source organism: Planctomycetaceae bacterium (assembly GCA_046318755.1). Lineage (GTDB taxonomy): Bacteria > Planctomycetota > Planctomycetia > Planctomycetales > Planctomycetaceae > UBA10511. Next base: position 8,957 of record JBKCTR010000511.1, on the reverse strand, counting down.
AGTCCCAGCGAGCCTCGATGGCGGACCGTCCATTTGCAAAACCGCTCCAGCACAGCCGGCGTTTGTCCCGCATGAACCGGTTCGCCCCGCTGCCAGCGGTTCAGGTCGGCTTGCAGCTCCGCGACCGTCGAGTAGCGGGATTGGGGATCGGGTTGGGTACAGCAGCCGATGATTCGGCTCAAGCCGGAGGGAAAGTCACGTTTGTGGCCGGAGGCCTGGTTTGGGCGGGTCGTTTTTTGCCCCTGCAGCAATTCCTTCAACAACACCCCCAACGCATACACATCCGTGGCCGGTCCCAGCGCAGTCACGTCCCCCCGCATCTGCTCGGGAGCCATGTACCGCCATGTGCCACCCATCGGATAGGGCGTTTCGGCTGCCGAGCCTCCCGTGTCGTGCACGAGTGCCAGGCCAAAGTCGGCGATGCGCGGCTGCCATTCCTCCAGCAGCGTGGCGGGTGGAGTTCGGGCCGCGGTGGCCCCCTCCGCCGCCAGCCCCCGGCGGAATTGGAGCAAGATATTTTCTGGCTTGAGGTCGCGGTGCACCACGCTCCGCTCGTGGGCAAATTGAACCGCCGCGGCAAGTTCACACAGCAGCCGTACGCATAGGCCGGGTTCCAACGGTTCGGGATGAGCCCGCAGCCAGGCCCGCAACGAGCCCCCCCGACAGTAGGGCATGACCAGGCACGGACTCCCTTCCGCGGGAATGATCAATTCGTGAACCGTGAGTATCCCGTCGTAGTCGAGCCGGGCCGCCATCTGGGCATCATGCAGCAGGTCCTCGCGGCGATCTCCCCGCAAGCCCGACCCCACCCGGGGGAACTTCAGGGCCACTTGCCGACCCATCTGCTCGTCGAACGCCAGGCAGACATGCCCCGCGGCCCCCGATCCCAGCAACTCCTGCACGCGATAGCGGCCATTCCAGAGTTCGCCCGATTCGGGAACTCCGGGGGTTTCGGCGGCACCCCCACCCCCCAAAGTGCCAAACAAATCCCGCAGCCAATGCAGACAGTGGAACAGATCCTGCTCTTCGGCATCAACCGCCGGGTCCGCCCCCAAGTCGGCCGGCGGGCTCTGCAACGGGACGGCAAAAGGGGCCATCAAGAGTGTGGCCACCTGGGGCTGGGTGTCGTGACGGCTCTCGGCCCACTCCCGATCCCGGCCCAATTTGGAATTGCCCGAATCGGTCGCTTGCCGCAGTGTCCGTTCGGTCTCTGGACCGAACACAATGGTCGTACCCTGCCTCAGCTGCTCGTCATACCACATCAGCCGCTCCGCCCGACGGTTTTCCAGCCGGTCGGCTGGTGCGGGGTTCGGATCGGCGAATGTCTGAGGGGGAACTGCCACGACAGGGACCACACACGACAGGAATTGACGTCTCTCACCCGAGAGGAACAGCGGCCTCACCCGGACTCAACGGACAGCCTCCCCAAATCGGACAGGAAAACTAGGACGCTGGTGGAAACAGGACGGCCGCGCCCGGCCGGCCGACGATTGACTTCACCCAAAGTGAGAGGGGGTGATGCCCTTGTCGCCCAGACCGCGTCTCAAGCGATCGAGCGCTCGGTGGTAGCGTTTGGCGAAGGTATCGCGGGGAATTCCCAGGATCTGGGCGGCGTCTTTGTGCTCGAGATTGCAGAACACTCGCAGCTCCAGGACTTCCTGATCCTCTTCCGAGAGCTGCTCCAGACACTGGCGGACCTGTGTCCGCAGCTCGGCCTTTTGCAGACCGCTGGAGGGACTCGAAGTGGAATCGATGATCGCCGACAGATCACTCTGCGGCTGGGATCTCAGCCTGCGAATCCTGTCGATCAGCAGATTCACCAAAATCTTGAGCAGCCACGCGGTCAGCTGGTCGCAAGTGTGGTCCTGGAACGTCGCGAGTCGGGTTTGAAATCGGATATAGGTGTCCTGCACGAGGTCTGAGGCAGCGCACTCACTCCGCAGGGAGTCGGGCACACGTTGATCGGCCTCGCGGCGCAGTCGCGGGGCCAAAGCCTGCCACAACTCGGTCAATGCCGCATGATCTCCCCGCCGCGCGCTCTCCAGTAAGGTCCGGAACTCCTCGTCGGAAAACTGCGGGGTTGACTCGCGAAACACGATTCACCTGGTCGGGGGTGGCACGAACACCTTTGTATTATCCGATGTGTTCAGCGGGTGCAATAACCTCCGTGCGGTCCCCCCTCCGCCAATCCCGGCCTTCCGGTTCTCCCCCCACTGCCCCCCGATCGCGCCACGCCCTTGGGAGCACGTTCCTACCGCGCCGCGTCCACCCGACCGGGCCAGCGGTCCCACCAGGCGCAGAACTGCCGCCATTGCTGTTCCAGAAAGCCCCGCTGGCTGGGACTGAGACGGTCGGTGGCGTGCAGGTGGTGCTCGTAAGCGGTGTGACCTTCCAGCACCATCAGTGCCTTGTAATACAGCACGAGGTCGGGACCTTCATCATACGTGGAGAGCACTTGCAGGGCGTTGTCCAGCTCGGCCGCCAGACGGCGGGCCTCGACGTCTCCCCGGGCCGCCCGCTCGCAGAGTTCAATCAGCCGCAACACCTGCTTGGGCAGCGCATTCCCCACTCCCGTGATCGCCCCCACCGCACCGCACCGCACGTAGCCGTGGAAGACCTGCGTGTCGACCCCCACCATCAGCGCCAGAGAGGGATCGCCGCTGGTGATGTGCTCGGCCGCATAGGTCAGCGACTTCGAACCTCCGAATTCCTTGAACCCCACCAGGTTGGCGTGTTCGCGGCGCAGATCAAAAAACAGATCGGCTTTCGTTTCGAATCCGTAATAGGGGCTGTTGTAGATCACCGCGGGAAGGGGGGCGCCCGCCGAGAGAATCCCGGCGAAGTGCGCCCGCTGGGCGGCGGGCGAGGTCCCTCGTGACATGAGCCGTGGAATGACCATCAACCCGGCCGCCCCGACCTTTTTGGCATGGGCGGCATGCGCGGCGGCCCGCCCAGGGCTCTGGGCTCCGGTGCCAACCACCACGGGCACCCCCGCCCCCACGAGCCGTTCCACCCCCTGTTGCCGTTGTTCATCGGTCAAAAGGGGCCAATCTCCCATCGAGCCGCAGTAGACCACGCCCCGCATCCCGGCCGCGACCAGCGACTGGGCCGTCTTGACCAGCGCGTCGAAATCGGGCTTCCCCTGGGGGGAACAGGGGGTCATGAGGGCAGGAATGCAACCGCGAAAGATCGAACCGTCAGGCATGACAGACACTGCGAAAACGAGGTGGGGCGAACGTCCACAGTGACGTGCGCAACGAAGGACACGAGTGTCGCACAGGGGGGCCGCGATGGGAATGGTCGCGGGGGCTTCCCACGGAGGAGGGGTGGGGCGAGGGAGACTTCCACCCGGGCTTCCCAAGCCCCAACGATGATCAGCCCCCACTCATCGGCCGCGTGGTCCCGTGACCGGGGACCGGGGACCGGTGACCGGCGGGTGCTACTCGGCGTAGCGGATCGGATTCCAGTCGCGGGCCACCGCGCAGAGCGTGTCGAGCACCTGGCGGTCGGGGCTGGTGGCGACAATCCCGGGGAGCCGCAGCATCTTCGCCCGTTCATCCATCCACGTCTCGTGAAAGTTCACCGGCTGCCGGTTGTGGACCCACAGCGCGTTCCCCCCCAGCACCCGCGCGACGTGCAGGCTGGCGGGAAAGTCGTAAATGTTGGGGGAGTGAATCAGCGAACCGGCGTAGGTGCCACTGGCCATGAGTTCGTAAATGGATCCGGGACAATCGTCGGCCGCCACTCCTTCGAGCCCGGCCTGGGTGACCAACTGCGCCTTGGCGCGGTCGTGCTGCTGGAAGCCGATCATGTAGATCTTCTTCGATTCCCCCTGGCCCGCAGGGGTCTGGTTCCAGCTCGCGCGGGTGACGGGGGAGAGACTGTCGAGCACTTCGAGGGCGGGTCGGGCGGGATCGTCGGGGCCAGTCACCACGCGGTCTCCCCGCACCTCGACCCAGGTCCCATGCGGGCCCCATTCGGGCAACAGCACCAGCGAATAGTGCAGCGTGTCGCGTCCCTGCAGGGTGAGGATCACCGAGTACCCGTTGCCGGTTTTGTCTCGGTATTGCTTCGTCCCGTCGATCGGGTCGAGACAGAGGGTGTAGGGGCTGTCGACGGCGAATCGCAGCAGGTCGCCGGTGGTCTCCTCGGCGGCGATCCGGCACTGCCGGAAGGCGGGGTCACCATCCCTCAGGGCTCCCACCAGCAGTTCCTGCACGGTCAGATCGGCGAGAGTCAGGGCGTCGGTGTTCGAGCTGCCCGACTTTTTGTCTTCGAGGGCGATGTTGAACTGCCGCATCCGGCGGGCGACGCTGCCCGACCAGCGGACGGGCCCCGGCAGGTTGTGATGCAGGGCAGAGATGAGATGCGCGAGATCCATGGCAGAGTCCAGGCGGAAGTCGGAAATCAGTCGGAATGATCCAGCCAGTGATTCGGAGGAGCGATGCAGGCTGCGATTGGTGCCGCGAGGCGGTGCGGGTCGGGTTGCCCCAGTCCAGCAGTTCGAAGAGTCCAGGAGCTCGACGAGTCCAGGAGCTCGAAGTCGGCCCGCGGGCCAGACCCCCCGACGGCCGGAAACCGGTTGTTCCGGGCGTTTCACTTCCAGGCAAACGCCCGGCCCGACAACAACTCGTAGGCCTCGATGTACTTCGCCCGCGTCTTGAGCGCCACTTCGGCGGGCAGCGCCGGCGGGGGGCTGTTTTTGTCCCAGCCGGTGGTTTCCAGCCAGTCCCGCACGAACTGCTTGTCGAAAGACGGTTGTCCCTTCCCCGGGGCGTACTGGGCGGCAGGCCAGAATCGCGAACTGTCGGGGGTCAGCACCTCGTCGATCACGATGGGCCTCCCTTCGAACTCGCCGAACTCGAACTTGGTGTCGGCCAGCAGAATGCCCCGGGCCCCCGCATAGTCGCGGGCGGTCTGATAGATCTGCAGGCTCTTGGCCCGCAGGGTCTCGGCGACGCCCCCCCCCCACGATCTCCACCATCCGGGCAAACGGGATGTTGATGTCATGCCCCGAATCTTCTTTGGTGGCGGGGGTGAAGATCGGCTGGTCCAACCGGTCGCTCTCGCGCAGCCCCGCGGGGAGCCGCACCCCGCACACTTCCCCGGTCTTCTGGTATTCCTTCCAGCCCGAACCCGAGAGGTAGCCTCGTACCACGCACTCGACCGGATACACCCGGGCCTTGCGGACCACCATCGACCGCCCCTCGAGAGGAGCGATGTCGGTTCCGTGGGGCAGGGGCACATCGCGCGGATCGAGGCTGAGCAGGTGGTGCTCGACCGGCAGCAATCCAAACCAGACCGCCGAAAGCTGGGTTAGCACCCGCCCTTTGTCGGGAATTCCGGTGGGCAGCACCCAGTCGAAGGCACTGATGCGGTCGGTCGCCACGACCAGCAGGCGGTCGCCAAAGTCGTAGACATCACGCACTTTGCCCCGTCGGGGAGTCATCCCGGGAAGCTCAGAGCGGGTGTAGGCGGTGTTCATCGTTGACGGACAGTACCTGGGGAGCGCGGTGGGGCCGGGAGGAAGACCCTCTCTCAGCCGGGCAGAAAGACGAGTGAAGACAGCGGGCAGGGGGGGGGTTCAATCGGTCCGGTAGTTCGGACGGCCCCCCCAACCCAGCTTGCGGTGCAGAGTGGTGTAATAGCTGCTGCCCGGCACCTTCGCCATCAAGAACGAGACCGGTGCCCGCGACACCTCGACCTGATCGCCGGGAGAGAGGGGAACCCGGGTTTGCCCATCGATGACCAGCATGGTTCCCTCGGGAGCCCGGGGAACCGTCAACCGGTAGGTCAGATCGGCGCTGTCCACAAGAGGACGATTGGTGAGGGTGTGGGGGCAGATCGGGGTGATGACAAACGCGGGGAGATCTTGACGCAGGATCGGTCCACCCGCGGAGAGATTGTGGGCGGTCGACCCGACCGGGGTGGAAATCAGCACCCCATCGGCACTGTAGGTGGTGACCGCCTCTCCGTCGATCGCCAATTCGACATCGATCATGCGCAGCGAGCCACCTGCCGAGACCACCACTTCGTTCAACCCCAACCAGTCCTGGGGCGGACCAGAAGCGGGGCGGTGGACACAACGGAACATCAGATGGCTGACGACTTGGTACTCACGGCGGACCAGTCCGGGCAGGTGCTGGCGGAATTGTTCTTGCGACAAGTCGGCCAGAAATCCCAGCCGTCCATGGTTCACACCCACCACCGGCAGTTGGTTGGTCCCCATCTGGCGGCAGGCTCTCAAAATCGCACCGTCCCCCCCCAGCACCAACACCAAATCGGCCTCAGCGGGAGCGAAGACCCGGGTCCCGCCATGGTCGATCGCCAAGACGTCGAGTCCGGGTTGGTTTCGCAACAGGTCGGCCATTTCGGGCCATGCCGCCGCCACGCGGGCAATTTTAAGGTCGGCAATCACCACCAGCCGCAGGGAAGAAGCAGGCATCTGACAGGGCTGATCGGACCGTTGACAGGGACAAAGAGTGAATTCTTGCACAGGAGCAATGGGGATTCAAGCAGGGGTGCCGTGGGAGATGACTGTTCAAATAGTGACATTTCTGAACCAGGTGGCGAAGCCTTTTCCGTGTGAGGAATCTTGTTTTCCGCAGGGTGCCGATTTGTGTCTGGGTGGTCTTTATTCAGGGAAACCATGAAATTCGCCCAAGTTGCCTCAAATCGATCGTGCAGTGAAATTCGATATCTTTTAGAATAGCGGCTGCAGGGGCTGCTTCAGCTACACGAGGTTTGTTCGCTTCATGACACTTGGAGATTCTGGAGATTCGTCCAGTCGCGTTGAGCCCGGAGTTGGTGGGGCCGAGAACGACGACGGGACCAGTCCGGTGAGCGTGCCCGAAACAGATTCAGGGCATCGTGATGCCGCGCAGGGAGACTCTCCAGCCCCCGAATCGGTGAATTCGGACAACGCTTCGGAATCGCGGAGGGGCCGGTCGCGACGCTCCGGCGGTTCACGTTCGCGAAGTGGGCGGGGCAGTTCGGGGCGACACAGTTCGCGTCGCAGTTCCAGTGACAGGTCCGAGGTCAAGAAGTCTGGAGAACGCCTGGGGCTGGCGGCGTTGATTCTCGCCGCGGTGTCGGTGTTGATCAGTATTCCCATGCAGCAAGCCATTCCCGGTTTGGTCTTGGGATTGGTGGCGTTTTTGATCGGCACTTTCCATGTGGGTCTGCAGCTCATCCGTAACCGCCGCGTCTCCGTGGGGAGCTGGGCGTTGGGGCTTTCGCTGTTGGCGGTGGTGGCGGGACTGATCGCGATCCGTCGCGAGCGGGCCCTCGAGCAACAGCTGATGACGCAACGTGCCGAAGAACGGCTCAAGGAAGAAGAAGAGCGGCTCGAAGAGTTACGGCGACTCAATCCGGCCGCCGGTACCAATGCATCCCAGGCGAACCCCGGCACCAAAACGACCGGGACGGCCGGGGCCGATGGTTCGGTGGCTTCCGGGCAACCCCAAACCGCATCGACCGACGAAGATCCCTTACGCGAACGATTTGGCGTGCCGACTGTCCCCAAGCCTGACGATCCCTCGGCCGTCAGCATGCTGCGGCAGCGAGGGGTGGCGCTGAAAGAACAGGGCGTGGCCTTCGAGGGAAGCACCGATGAGCAGACCGTGGTGACCGAGGTGGTGTTCCTGTCACCGCGCGCCAGCGATGATCTGCTCCGCACGCTGGGACCGGCCCTTTCGAAACTTCCGAATCTGCGTATCCTCAACCTGTTTGGAGGCCAGGTCAGCGAAGCCGGGATGGCCGCGCTGTTGAGCGGAGACGTCCTCAGCGAGATCACTCTGCCGCAGGGTTCCGATCCGATCGCCAGTCAACTCAGCCGGTTTCGCCATCTCCGCAAGGTCACCTTCGACCGTCGCGGATCGATCACCGACGACGGCCTCGCCCAATTGGCCCAATTGACCCGGCTGAGACGTCTCGATCTGGGCGGCACCCGCGAGGGCTCCCCCAACATCACCGACGCGGGTGCCCGGTCCCTCGCCCAACTGCGCGCGTTGCGCGAATTGATCCTGCCGCAGACCGCCGTGACGGCCGAGGGAATCCGCCTGTTGGCGGGCATTCCGACCCTGGAACAACTCGATCTGACCCTCTGTGATGTCACCGACGAAAGTCTGCAGCCGTTTGGCGATCTCAAAAACCTGCGCTCCCTCAAACTGCGCGGCACACAGATCAAAGGCCCTGGACTGCAGCACATCGCCAGGTGCCAGAGCCTCGAATCGCTCCAACTTTCCGAGTTGTCTCCATTCGACAGCGATGACCTCCGGCACTTGGTCGGTCACCCCCGCCTCAAGTCGCTGAACCTCTCTGGAACCCGCCTCGACAAGCGGGCTGTCGAACACCTCCAACGAATCTCCACCCTCGAACTGCTGGAGATGAATGACTCGGGCGTGGGAGAAGCCGATGTCCGCGAATTGCGGGCTGCACTCCCCCAGTGCACCGTCGAGGCCGTCAAGCTCTTCACCGACTGACTCCTCCGACCAACGCGTTGACAAAGGGCTCCCGCGAACCGCTCTCGGACTGCTCCCGACCAAATCGTCACCCCCACCGAATCGGCCAACACCCTGGGGCCACGACAACGCGTTCTCGTTGGCCCCGTTCAACCTGGTGCAGTCGAGCCACGGCTCGAAATGAGGGCCGCGCCTCTCCTTCCCGGATCTGTCCGCACGGGGCCGCCGTCCCCCCGCCAAAGACCCGACGTCACCAAGGGTCGTGGCGGGCCCAACGCTGGGGATTGAAGCGGCCCAGAACCAGACAGCCCACCCAGGTGGCTCTCGGCGTGGCAGCCGATCGGGGGAGCCGAACGGGGGGAACCGGTCGGGCCACAAACGCAGCCTGAGTGTGGTCAAGACGCACCGCGGCGCAACCGGTGGGGCTGGCGTTTTCTCTGTCGCCAAATCGGCGATTTGCCAAGCAGTTCTGGCCTCCATACCATTTTTTGGTGT
>JBKCTR010000510.1:0-2787 GCA_046318755.1 Planctomycetaceae bacterium | reverse complement strand
CCTGTACCGGGTGATCGATCAACTGAAGGCCGGCGATGAACTCTCCCTCCGCGTGCTCCGCGAAGACCGGGAACTGGATCTGAAAGTCCGCCTGGCGGTCCTCTCGGTGGAATAAGGCTCCGTCCGAGCCACACCCGTTCCTCCACCCATCGCACTCTTCTTGGAACGACCCACCCTGGGAGATGTAACGTTCGAAATCAAGTGCTCCGGGAGGTCGAGATCCGAGTTTTTGGAGCGACGGGTGTGGTTGGTGGAGGGAGAACTCCCTGTGGTGATGTGAGGGGCACCTGGAAGGTTTTTGCGAGATCGATGGCGGCGGCGTGGATTGGGAGCTGTCGAACAGCGGCCCAGAGGTCGAGTGCATTGCCTTTGGCCTGGCATTGGGGGTGCAGACAGCGGAAGAGATTGCGTTCGAGATTGACGGAGAAATGGCGCGCCTTGGGGGCAGTACCCGGTTTGTCATGAATGGGACAGGCACCGCGGCGCTGGGATCCGGAACCGGTCAGATGATCAAAGTGGCCGAGATGGTCGAGGACCTGATTGATGGAGACACGACGGCGCAAGTCGGCAAAATCGACAAGTCCGGTGGGATTGGAAATCGGAGTGGCGGCGGTGGCAGGCGAAGCGATTTTCGGATTGTTGAGGTCGGTGACCGGCGATAGTTTACGGGTTCTCAAGTGAGATGCTGTCGCGGTGACCGCTGTTCTCCGGGGTCCAACCCCTGTGCGGCCCGCGGCAGCGTTTTTCTGAGATCGGGAGTCCGCCGGCATCGGTGTCGGCGTTGATGGGGCGGGAGCCGGCGGTGACTGCGGGGTGGCGGCGTGCGGGTTTGGTGGAGTGCGTGCGGAGTAGCACTTGTCAAAGGGCCGGTTGGTCTTCCAGATGGCAAACACCTGGTGGAGCAGTTTGTGCATGCAATGCCCCAGAGCGACGCTGGGGGGTTTGCGGGCGGCGAGCTTTCGGGCGTAAAGGGCCTGGATCGGGGGGTTGAATCGGATGGCGGTGAGGGCCGCCATCCAGAGCATCTTGCGGACGAGATCGCATCCGCGAGTGCTCATGCGCTGCTGTCCCCGGGAGACGGGAGCGCCCGTCTTGTCGACTCCCGAGGAATTGACTTCGGGGAAGACTCCGAAGTAGCTGACGAGCTGCTCAGGCCTCTGGAATCGGTCAATCGAGAAGATTTTGGCGATCAGCACAGCCGCGGTCCGGGGACCAATGCCGGGGATGGAGATGAGGTGTCGATGACCACCGGGGGGTAGGCTGTCGAGGGAGAGTTCAATCCAGGCGAGACACTCCGTTTCGCGCTTCTGACTGTCGCAGACGGACTGGACGGCCTGCACGACGAGGTTTTCGGCGAACGGGCCGGTGAAGGAACCGGTGGTGGAGCGTGCCGTCTGCTGGAGGTGGAGGGCGCGTTCTGGGGAGACGTGAGGGAGTTGAGAAAGTGAACTGAGTCGGGCGGCCGCGATCCGAGCGGGTGTCGGATACCGCCTGAGCAATTCGAGCACCCATTGTTCCGCGATGTTGTTGGCGATCAAGGCCAGTTCGGGAAAGACGCGTGCGAGCAGCTTGTGCAATTGGTTGATGCAGCGAGTGGTCTGTCGGCTCTGGGCACTGAGTGTGGCCACCAGATCACGGAGTTCCAGAAACTCGGGAGGTGCAGCGGGAGCGTGAGGCGGTTGTTCGACGACGGCGAACCTGGCGCAGGCCGCACTGTCGATGGGATCGGACTTGGCCTTGGGGTAATGGGCATTCTTGTAATCACGATTGCGTTTGGGTTCACCGACGGAGAAGGAGACGTTGAAGGGGAGTTGACGGACAAACGCCTCAAGATTGGCGGCATACTGTCCAGCCGCATCAAGGCGGACCTGGAACAGGACCTGGTTGTGGTGTTTGGCGGCCAGATGCTTCAAGGCATCGTGAAGCTTCTGATAACCAGGCCGGGATTCGAGGAAGGTGAAGCCGCGCAGGGCGGTGGTCCGATCCTGGTTGGTGAATGTGACATGGTGTCCATACCGGGCAGTGTCGATGCCGACACCGATGATGACTTGGGAAGTGGAAGAGAGCTTGGACATGAGTGGGATCCAGCAGAGAGACACAGGCAGCGGACAGGTCGTGAGAGTCCTCGTGAAGCTTTCAGCGTGGGCAATCCTCGTGATGAGCGGTCAACCCGAATGAACATGGGAGCCGCAAGATGTAACCACACCTCGTACTGAAAGTCGGAGGGAACAATCTCCCGCGAGAGGTCAAAGCCCCAAGGGCGAACAAGATCTCCTCACGACGGAAACGCAGTATTCAGTGTGGGAACCGATCAGGGGGAGAAGCCAGACACACGGCGATGTTTTTGATCATACGAGGGCGAGCCTCCGTGCGAGCCGTTCCGCTGGGCTCGCATGTTCGAACACCGAACCAATGGGCAGAGAACAACCCTGGATCAGCCCAGCCCCCCGTCCCGCTGGACATCCACCCGAGCAGACCATCCGCCTGGGCCGAGAGACAGGTTGGCGGGGGGGCGGACCTCCGTGTCCGCTCCGCTGGGCATTCGTCCGAAGACAACCGCTCGAATGGACCAAGAAATAGCATCGCGGGAGCGCGGACCTCTGTGTCCGCCCGCTGGGCGTTCGTCGGAAAACCCCCGTCCCAATGGGCAGAGAACAAACCCGGACTGGTCAGTCCCCCGATCGATTCATGTCACATGCCATTCTCCACCAACAACGTCCCTCTGCGCCATGTCCTGAAGGGACATTCTTTCATAGCCCAGGGTTCGTGCGCAGCACTACCCTGGGT
>JBKCTR010000509.1:0-2233 GCA_046318755.1 Planctomycetaceae bacterium | reverse complement strand
ACAGACTGGGAGAGAATGGCATGAGGCCATCCCGCACCAGCGCTGAGGGAGAGGGCTGAGAGGAACGCCGTTCCTGCAGAGGCAGACGTTCCCCCGCCAACAGCGACTCCCACTGAGCGGTTTTCAGCCGCAGCAGCCAGTTGAGATCGGTCTGCCAATGATGGGACTCTTCTGTATCAAGACGGCTGCCCGCGAGAGGGAACCGGGGGTGATCGCAATCGCTCCAGTGGGCCTGCAACCGGCGGCGGCCCTCATCGGGAAGGCCGAACCAATCCTGGTCGTTGGGAATCGATCGCCACCACCGCGGATGGTTCGCGAGCAGTCCCAGGTGGTCCAGCCGCCAGACCCGGTTGTGGGAATCCCGCACTTCCAAAACAAGTGTCAGCCGCCGGAGCGACGCGCTCTTCGGAATGAGACTGTCAAGGCTCATAGGAGACGGGACCACCGGCACCGTCTGAGAGTCGAAAACCAGCAGGTTCACGCCATCCGGGGCAAGGATGGCGAATTGCCCGGCGATTCGATCGTTTGTCGTCACCCAGAGCAGGTCGACCGCGGAGAGGTGGATTCCCAGACGCCCCGCGGAGACCGGCAATTCCTCACTCTCGAGTCCCAGGGTGACTGTGAGATCATCGGCCCAATGCCCCGGCGAACGGGCTTGCAAAACCGCCGGGGGTTGGGAGTTGGCCGGGGTGTCTGGGAGGACCGCGGAGGGGAGTGTGAACTCACGGGAGGCGGCCTGGCCGGCGACACGCACCACCCAGCAGCGACGCCCTCCATTGGCGAAGTAGGCGCGGACCGTAGGGGCCAGCAGGGCGACCACCGGCTCTTCCCGCACGGCGTTCCAGGCGAGGGGATAGTCGGCCCCGAAGACCTCTTCGAACCGGGCCACATCTTCCACGACCACCGGAACGCCCACGGGACCCCGGGACGCAAACCCCAGCAGGGCGGCGACGTCCATGCGGGGCAGGGGCTCGGCCAGCGGCGGGGGCTGGTTTTCGAAGCGGATGCCCGGGACCCGGAGTGACGGGAACGACGAGATCACGCCATCTCCAGACGTTCGTAGGCCAGCACCAATTCCTCCATCGCCACATCGGTCCCCTTGGCGTTGAGCGGGCCGCTGGTGTGCTTGATGATGCGGGCCCGCAGCAGTTTCCACTCCATCACCACGGCGGTGTGATCTTCGTTTTGCAGTTGGATCACCACGGTGCGGTAGGCGTTTTGATCGCCATTGCGGATCTGGTTGAGCCACTGGTAGAGGTTGAGCGAGCCGATGACACCCCGTTTGAGCGTGACATCGGTCGATTTGTTGAGTCCGGTGATCTTGCGGACGCTGTTTTCGCGTTCGTTGCCATTGCGGTACTCGGCGACAGTCACCTCCATGCCGATGCCGCTGACTTCCTGGAAACCCGCCTCGGGGCCCTCGGTGGTGCCGGTTCCCAGATCGACGAGGAAATTGAACTGCACATACGGACGCTCACGCAGGGTGGCCATGAGGGGGTCTCGGCACGGAATCGGGACGACGGGTGAACGGCGGGGAAGGGAACGGGATGCTGGAAACGCGGCTCAGCGGGGGGCTTCAGCGGCGGTCGGCGGTGAACTGACCGATGCGGAAGATGACGAATTCGGCTGGCCGCAGCGGGGCGACACCAATCAGGCAGACAAGCCGTCCATTGTCGAGATCATTCTGATTCATCGTGGAGCGGTCGCAGCGGACGAAGAAGGCCTTTTCGGGCTTGTCACCCAGCAGCGCTCCCGACTGCCATTCCGAGAAGAGGAAGTCTTCGACCATGCGGCGGATGTTGGCCCACAGCGCCTCGCCGTTGGGTTCGAAGACGGCGAACTGCGACGACCGGTCGATGGAGCGTTCGAGGTAGGCGAAGTACCGGCGGAGGTTCACGTACTTCCATTCCGGATCGGAACTGACGGTGCGGGCCCCCCAGAGCCGGTTGCCCCGTCCCTCGAAGTACCGGAAGCAGTTGATTCCCTCGGGATTGAGCACTTCCTGGTGCGCCTGGTTGAGAGTGTGTTCGAAGCCGAGCGCGAGGGTGACGACCTCATTGGCGGGGGCCTTGTAGACCGCGCGGTTGATGTCGTTGCGGGCGTAGATCCCGGCGACGAAGCCGCTGGGGGGCAGCAGAATGTCGGTATTCGTCGCGGGATCGAGCGTCCGGACCCAGGGGTAGTAGAGGGCGGCATGTGACGAGTCGAACTTGGCCCGGAACTCCCGCACCTG
>JBKCTR010000508.1:0-11519 GCA_046318755.1 Planctomycetaceae bacterium | reverse complement strand
TCGCCATCGATAACCATCCCCTGTGTGTTGCGGTGGCAGAGCACGACACCCCCCGGCGATTTCTCCCTCAACTTCGGCCCTCGCCCGCGGTCACCCGGGGTTCTGTTTTTCGTGAATCGTCGCGTGGGAGAGGGGGCGACGTGCTGTGAGGGCCCCGGACCGCCGTCGTTGTTTCGCACACCTCGTTTCCGTTGCGCTCGTTTCCGTTACGTTGGAACACGGGTTAAACTGAATCACACATTGGTGGGAGCCGTGGGCCGGGGGCATGTTGCCGGGGCTGCGGGGTTCCCCAGCATTCTGGCCCCAGCATTCTGGATTGAGCAACGAGATGTCCAAGCAGCGTTTGACGGTGTTGTCGGTCCGCCAGCCGTGGGCCAGCCTGCTGCTGTCGGGGGAGGACTGGTGCGAGAACCGCAGTTGGGACACCGAGTACCGGGGGCCGCTCTGGATTCATGCCTCATCGAAGATCGACACCGACGAATGCGAGCGGTACGGGATTGATCCCGAGTCGCTGGTGACCGGAGCCATTCTGGGGCGGGTGAACCTGCAGGATGTCATTCCCATCGACGAGCTGCCTGAGCGGGTGCTGGAACTGGCGCAGGAACACGATCTGAATGCCGACGTGGGGCCCGAATTTATCGTGGGTGAGTTCTGCTGGATTGTCACCAACCCGCGGGTGTTGACGCAGCCGATCGAGGTCAAGGGGAAGCTGAACCTGTGGAAGCACGAGGCCGACGAGTCTGAGTTGGCCCTGCAAGACCGGTTTGACCCGCTGATCACCCGCCGTCCGGAACCAAGCGAGCTGGGGGAAGAAGACGAAGAAGCCAGCAATCTGTTCGTGGTGGAACTCGACGATGGGACCGAACTGCAGCTCGAGTACTTCATTCCCGACGAAGACGACCGGCTGCACGTCGAGTTTCTCGACACGGGAGAAGAACGGGTGATTGTGGCCGAGGATGACCCGGCCTACACCAGCGGCTCGGAGGTGTACCAGATCGCCTGCGAACTGGCCTGGGACCAGTTTCCCCACCTGTTCGAAGGGGGCGATTCGGAAGACGGCCCGGCAGAGTAATCGCCGGGCACCCCGCCTGCCGCAACGAAGTTCGGGGCAGGCGGGTTTCGCGGGAAAACACTGCAATTCCCACGGAGCGGCCGGGGTCAAGTTTTGATCAGGACCCGTCTGTCCAGTTTCTGCGGAACCTGTTAAACCCCTTGTCGATTCAGGGAGGCGTGGCAGTCACGAATTCCTGCCGCGTGTGTTGCACACGCCAGTTTTTGCCACGGATGGCCGAGATGACGAAGCGTCGATGGTGGAGCGGGGCCCTGGTGTGGGCTGGTGTGGGAACTGCGTTGGTCGGTGTGGCAGACGTCGGTTTCAGCCGGGCCCAGCAGGCGGCGCCTCCCGCCGGGCAGCGGGGCGCGGCGGCCCCCCGGACGCTGCAGCCGGGAGAACTCGAGCTGCAATCGAGCCGGGTGTATGTCTTCGTCGGCAAGACCGGGTTGGGGCATGACCATGGCATCGAAGGACGGCTTCGCTCGGGGCAATTGAATCTCGGGGCGAAAGAAAAAGCCGGCCGGCTCGAATTCGACCTGCGGACGTTCGTGGCCGATACCGCCGCGGCCCGCCAATACGTGGGGTTGGGTGGGCAGACCGACCGCAAGACGGCCGACAAGGTGACGGCCAACATGCAGAGTGCGGCGGTGCTCGACGTGGCCCGTTTTCCCATTGCGACGTTCGATCTGGCGTCGATCGCGGCGCTCCCCCGGCAGGGAAATCAGCCGCAGCAGTACCAGCTGACGGGAGATTTCACCCTGCATGGGGTGAAACGCCAGATCCGGTTCAACGCCCAGGGAGAGCCGGTTCAGGGGTTTGTGCGGCTGCGGGGCAATTTCAGCCTTCGCCAGACCGATTTCGGCATCACCCCCTACAGCCAGGCATTAGGGGCGGTGGGTGTGGCCGACCAACTGACAATTCATGGCGATTTGTACGTCATGGCGGGGGAGGCCGCCGAGAATGCCGCACCCTCGGCCGCCGCAAAGCCGGAGGCCAGTCCGCCGGCTCGTCGGAAGTGATCTCTGTTTCCCCTCTCAGGAGCCTCCCCCATGATCTCATGCCCAACCGTCGAGAAGAGTTCGATCCGCAGCCATTATGAGCTGAGCACACTGTTTTACTGGCTGCTGTGGGGCCGCCACATTCACCATGGGTTGTGGCATGGGGACGAAACACCCGCCGTCGCCGCCCAGCAGCTGACCGACACCCTGTGCGAACTGGCCCAGATCGAGCGGGGCCAGAGCGTGCTGGATGTGGGGTGCGGCATGGGGGGCTCTTCGATTCACCTGGCCCGGCAATTGGGCTGTGCGGTGACGGGGGTGACACTCAGCCAGGTGCAGCGGACATGGGCCAGCACCACCGCCCGGTGGCGAGGGGTGGCGGGGAGCACCCGGTTCCTGCGGCAGGATGCCGAGACCCTGCAAATTTCCGAAGGAACGTTCGATCGGGTCTGGAGCATCGAGTGCACCGAGCACCTGTTCGACAAGCCTGAGTTTTTCCGGAATGTCGCGCGGTGGTTGAAGCCGGGGGGGCGGGTGGCGATCTGCGCCTGGCTGGCCGGGGATGGACTGGAGGACGAGGACCAGGCGCAGTTGGTCTACGACGTCTGCGAGGGGTTTGTCTGTCCGTCGCTGGGAAGTTTCGACGACTACCGCGGCTGGATGGAGGCAGCGGGGCTGCAGGTCGAGACCACCCGCGACTGGACCGACCAGGTGGCCCAGACCTGGGAGATTTGCCGTGACCGGGTTACCCGCAGCAAGGTGCGCTGGCTGGCCCGGCTGGTCGACCAGGAGACGGTCTTGTTCCTGGACCGGTTCGACACGATTCTCGAGGCGTACCGCACGTATGCGATGCGCTATGGCTGCCTGGTGGCGACCAAGCCCCGTTCCTGAAGCCGGACGCGCGCAGGTGAAACACAACGACTTCTGGCGTTGGGGGGCGGGAGTGTTGGCGGGAGTGGCCACGCACCTGCTGTTCGCCCTGACGGTCTGGCCTCTGTTCTGGTTTCTGGCGGGCCAACCCCCGAACGAACCTTTGCCAGTGGACGCCCGTTACCAGGGATGGGCCTTGGCGGGGAATGCCCTGGCGGCCATCGCCTTCGCGGTACCACACAGCGTCTTGCTGCATCCCTCGACGCGGAACCGCTTGAAGGCCCGGATCAGCCCGGCGTTTTACGGGCTGTTCTTCTGCGTGGCCACCTGCGTGACGCTGCTGCTGGTGATTGCCACCTGGCAGACCTCGCCCGTGGTGGCGGTGGAATTCACCGGTCTGCCGAGAATGCTGGTCCAGGCCGGGTTCTACGGGTCCTGGCTCTCTTTGTTCTACTCCCTGCACCTGGGGGGTCTGGGCTGGCAGACGGGGTTCACCCCCTGGTGGGCCTGGGTCCGGAACGCCCCCGCTCCCCGGCGGGACTTCGAAGTCCGCAGCCTGTACCGCTGGCTGCGGCACCCCATCTACCTCAGTTTTTTGGGACTGATCTGGTTCAATCCCCGATTCACCCTCGACCGGGTGGTCTTGTTGGGGGTCTGGACGGTCTACATCTTCGTGGGAAGTTGGCTGAAGGACCGGCGGCTGGTGCGCTCCATTGGCGATCCGTACCGGTCCTACATGCGCGAGGTGCCCGGGTATCCCCTGATGCTTGCCGGTCCCCTGGCTCGGGTTCCCGCCCCGTCCCGCGAACCCTCCACAGATCAACTCCCCTTCCCAGCCCCGTCCGATTGTGCGACTGTTCGCCCCCGGGCGGCCTGACAACGTCACGACGATCCCAGCCATCCCTCCCCCCCCCGTGTGCATGGACGCCCAGACGCTCTCTCCCATTCATCGCCGACGGTTTCGCCTGCTGCTGATCTACGGGCTGCTGTCGCTCCCCTGGGTGATCTGGGGAGCCCGCGAGACGCTGAAGGTGAATGCGAATTCGCCCCTCGACTGGGTGACCGAAGCCTTCCCCGCCCGTCGGCGATTCGACGAGTTCCGCCGGATGTTTGGCTCGGCCGACGTGGTGGTCATCGGTTGGGAGGAGGGGACGATCGATGATCCCCGCCTGCCCCGGCTGGTGCAGCTCTTGCGGGACTCGCCCACCTTTCGCTTGCCTGATGGGTCATCGGTGTTCGAACAGGTGATCAGCGGCACCGAGGTCTACGAGACGCTGCTGGGGCCGCCGATCGATGTGAGTGAAGAGGAGGGAGCCCAACGGCTGCGCGGCAGTCTGCTGGGGGCCGATGGCGTCAGCACCTGTGTGGTGGTGACGCTGGCCGAGCGGGCGCTGCCCGACCGCGCCCGGCTGATTCGCCTCATCCGCAAGGCCGCTTTGAAGCATTGCGAGATTCCCGACGCCGACCTGCATCTGGCCGGCCCGGTGCTGGATGGGCTCGAGGTCGACCGGGCGAGCCAGGCTTCACTGGACCGCTTCGCCCTCCCCTCGGCTTTGGCGGTGCTGTTCACCTGCCTGCTGTTTTTGCGGTCGCAGCGGGCGGCGTGGCTGGTGTTTCTGCTCTCGCTGTTCTGTGAAGGGGCCACACTCGCGCTGGTCCATTTCTGCGGCGATTCACTGAGTGCCCTGCTGATCGTGCTGCCGCCGCTGATTCAGACCGCGGCGGTCTCGGGGGGAATTCACCTGGTCAACTACTACTTCGATTTCCACGAGCAGGGAGAGGCCGATCCGTTTGGGAAGGCGCTGCGGACCGCCTGGTTGCCGTGTGCCCTCTCGGCCGGGACGACAGCGATTGGCCTGGCGTCTTTGATGGTGAGCGATCTGTCTCCAATTCGGGCGTTTGGCGCGTATGGCGGGGCCGGGATGGTGTTGACGACCGCCCTGCTGCTGACGGCCATTCCCGGGGCCTTTTTGCTGTGGCCCCGAGCTCTGCTGGGGAGTGCGATCGGGAATGGACCACAGCCAGCCGAGGTGGCCAAGGGGCATGACTCGCCGGTCTGGAACCTGCTGGCCGCCGGGCTGGCCCGCTGGGGAACCGCCGTGGCGGCGGTCTGTGCGCTGCTGACCCTCGGGCTGGGGTGGGGGGCCTGGAACCTGCGGACCTCGGTGCGGATTGAGACCCTCTTGGGAACCGAGAACCGGCTGCTGCGCGATTATGCCTGGCTGGAAGGGCATGTGGGCCCGTTGGTGCCGCTGGAGGTGGTGGTGCGGTGCGGTCCGAAGTGTCGGCTGACGAATCTCGAACGGCTGACGATGATCGACCGGCTGCATGCGGAACTGGCGCGGATGCACGGCGTGTGGGGGGCCTTGTCGGCCACGACGTTCGCTCCCCGGTTCGATCGTCCCGAGGGGGTGGCAGCCGAGCGGTTTGAACTGCTGGCGAGCCGGTTGTTTGAAGAGAACCGGCCGCGGCTGAAGGAAGCGGGTTACCTGCACGATGGAGCGCAGGGGGAAAGCTGGCGGTTGACCGCCCGGGTGAGTGCCATCCAACCGGTGGACTATGGCCTGTTCGAACAAGCAGTGGTCGAACGGCTGACTCCCCTGCTGACCGACGATTCGGGGGAACCGCTGCCGGGGGTGAGCCTGTCGTGTACGGGAATCATGCCGGTGGTGCAGGCGATCCAGCAGCAGTTGTTCGCCGACTTGTTTTCAAGTTTTCTCTCGGCCCTGGCGGTGATCACCCTCGTGATGATCGTCGTGCAGGGGGGGGTAGTGGCCGGTCTGCTGTCGATGGCGTCGAACATCTTTCCGATCGCGATGGTCTTCGGGTGGTTGGGCTGGAAGGGGGGGATGGTCGACATTGGCGGGGTGCTGACCGCGAGCGTGGCCCTGGGGATCGCGATCGACAACACGCTGCACCTGCTGACGTTCTTCCGGAATGAGGTCGATGGCGGGCTGCCAGCCAGCGAGGCGTTGCGGCGGGCCTACCAGCACTGCGGCAGTGCGATGCTGCAGAGCACGCTGATCTGTCTGGCGGGGACTTCGGTGTTCGCGCTGGCCGATTTCGTCCCCACGCAGCGGTTCGCCCTGCTGATGGCGGCCCTGCTGGTGCTGGCGGTGATCGGAGACCTGGTGTTCCTGCCGGCGATCCTGATGAGCCCGTTGGGACGTTTCTTTCGTCATGCCGCAGATCGCACTGCGGCAGACGCTGCCATGGCCCTGGCGACGGCGGCGGGGGAACCGTACCGGTTTTCGTTGCCGCGCTCACCACTGCTGGCCCCGGCGCGAGAGGCGGCACCGCCCGTTGTCACCACGCCCGAGAAGTGGAACTGATTCCGGTGCCTGCCGGGGGGGTTGCCACCGCATCGCCGCGACGCGCCCCGTTCATCCCCGCAAGGCAACCAGGGGATGCCGGTCGCGCAGCTCCAGGGGGAGGGCAACGGGCTTACCCTGTCGCTGCGATTCGAACACAGCCAGGATCATCTCAACCGTCTGTCGGCCTTCGTGCATGTTGCAGAGCGGCTCGCGGTGTTCGCGGATCGCCGCCAGCAAATCGCGCACGGCGATGACGTTCCCTTGGGCGTTTCCCCCGGGGAGGGTTTCCGGGCGGTCGACCCCCTGGCTGGTGATTTGTTTCCAGGACGATTTCCCCCGGCTGGGGGCCCAGCCGGGGTCGGGCAGAAAACTGACCTGCGGCAGGTATCCCGAGGGATAATCGATCACTCCCTTCGAGCCGAAGATCTGCAGGGCGAACCGCGAGGGATTGCCTGCCTGCCCGCGGCGTGATGCAAAGTACCCCTGCACCTGTCCGGGGAAGGTGTATTGCGCCTGGACGTGGTCCCCCGCGAGGGGGCCCAGGCCTTCGCGTCCGTCGGCGACGTCGGCGGCCGTGATGGGCCGGCCCCCCTGGGTGACGGTGGCGGAGCACGACTGCGCCTCCCCCGCGAACGCCGTCATGAGATTCAGCATGTGGCTGCCCAAAACCCACAGGTCCTCGGCTCCCCCACGGGCGTCTTCCTTGCCGCGGGCACGGATTTCGAGCACGGTCCCCAGCAGTCCATCGGCGATCAGTTTCCGCACGACGGGAATGATGGGGCAGTAGCGGGTCTGGTGGGCGATCGCGAGGCGGGTATGGGTTGCCTCGCAGGCACGGACCAGTTCGTCGGCCTCGGCCAGGGTCCGGCAGAAGGGCTTCTCCATATAGACATGGATCCCCCGTTCCGCACAGTGCAGCACCATCGCGTGGTGCTGATCGATCCAGCGCGGTCCGATGCCGACGAGGGCGGGTTTCTCGCGCTCGATCATCTCGCGGAAGTCGACATAGGCCGTCGCCGCGCCGAGCCGCTTTTGGGCCGCCTCGCGTCCAGCGGGATCGGCATCGGCAACCGCCACGACCTCGGTTTCGGGAACTTCCTTCCAGACCGTATCGAGACCATGCCCATAGTCGCCCCGTCCCGTGCTGCCAATCACCCCGACGCGAAACTTGTCTGCCATGGTGGACTTTCTGTGGAAGAGGTGGGTGACTGCCGACAACTTGAACGGCGGACGCGCGAAGCAATTTTCCCAGCGACCCTGGGAAAGTGCTGCGGACGAATGTCTGCATGATCGATCGGTCAGAGGCAAAAGTCCACAGCGGCCCGCCGCTTGCCCGGACCTGCCGCGTTTGCCATGATTCGTGGGAAGAACAGGGGCTGGGAAGATCTGCTCCCCAAGCCCGGGTGTTTGGTTCCCTAAGGTGTAACCCGATGCGAAACCTTGTTCGCCAACTGGCGTGGTGTCTGTCTGCGTGGGCTTTGGTCGGTTTGGCCGGCTGTTCCGACCCCGATCGCGGTGCGGGAGAGCCTGCGGCGTCACCCCCGGCCAGCCCCCCCGCGTCGGCGACCGGGACGACGGCCGCCCCCGTGGCCCCGGCCCCCGGAACAACGCCCGCCGGAACAACTCCCCCCGGCACCGCAGTGAAACCAGCGGAAGAAGTCCCTGTCCAGGCGGCGGCAGCCTTCGTCGCTCCCGCTTTGGCCGAGATCAACGCCCAGGCCAACTGGATCGATCAGCCTGTCGCGAATCTGCTGGATGTGCGACGGAAGGAAGATCAGGCGACACAGCCCCCCATCAGCGTGGCCGAGGCGCTGGCGCTGAAGAACGATTCCAAAGAGAACAACGAGAAGATCGTGGCCACGCTGGGGCGGGTCGCCCAACAGGCCGAAGAGGTCGATTACGACGCGGTATTGAACCGGCACATCAAGGCCGACGCCCGCAGCACCAATCCCCTGTTCCAAAGTTCGGTCTACGAGGCCGACGTGATGGGGTTGATCGGGCTGACTCCCTTCACCTTTGACCGGGAGATGAACCGCTTTGGCGATGCCGACGTGATTGTCTCGTGGCAGACCAGTTCCGACCGGCTGATGGACAAGATCGTGCTGCGGGACGATCTGACCTGGACCGACGGGCACCCGGTGACCGCCCATGACCTCGAGTTCGCGTTCCAAACCATCATGAGCCCCAAGATCTCGGTCCCGGCGATCAAGACCGCGCTCGCCCGGATCAAGGGGGTGAAGGCGTACGACGACCGCACCCTGGTCTACTTCCACAAAGAATCTCTGGCCACCAACATCTGGAACATCAGCATTCCGTTCATTCCCAAGCATGTCTACGAGAAGACATTGCAGGAAGACCCCACCATGGAGCAGAGCCCGGCCCATGTCGAGCTCGAGAAGAACCCGGTCACCTGCGGGCCGTACCGGGTGGTCGAACGGCAACTGGGCAGCAGCTATCTCTTCGAACGGCGCGACGACTGGTACCAGAAGGATGGCCGTCAGATTCGCGAGAAGCCGTACTTCAAGCAGGTGCGCATGCGGGTGATCAGCGAGTTGAACACCGCGCTGCTGGCGCTGAAGAAGGGGGAGATCGACGAGATGGAACTTACGGCCGAACAGTGGGTCAACCAGACCAACGACGAGAGTTTCTACGAGCAGAACACCAAGGCGTCGGGGGTGGAATGGACCACCTTCATCTTCACCTGGAACCTCAATACGCCATTTTTCTCGGACAAGCGGGTCCGCCAGGCGATGGGGTATGCGTTCAACCACAAGGAGCTGCTGGAGAAGCAGAATTTCGGTCTCTTCGAGGCGGCCAACGGACCGTTCCACCGGACCGCGTGGATGTCTCCCAAACCGGGTCCCGCTCCCTACACGCAGGATCTCGACAAGGCCGAGGCGCTGCTCGATGAGGCGGGCTGGGTCGACAGCGATGGCGACGGCATTCGCGACAAGCTGGTCGACGGCAAGCGGGTGAAGTTCGAGTTCAGCATCAACTGCACCCCCATTGAAGAGCGGAAGCGGCTCTGCACGCTGCTGAAAGACAACCTGGGGCAGATTGGGGTGATCTGCAACGTCAGCCCACTGGACTTTGCCGTGCTGCAGGAGCGAACGGTGGAACACAAGTTCCAGGCTGCCTTCGGGGGCTGGGGGACCGGAACCGATCCCGACACGTCGTTCAACATCTACGGGACCAACGAGGGACGCAACTACGGGCTGTACTCGAATCCGGAGGTCGACCGGCTGTTCAAAGAGGCCCGGGGCGAATTTGACCGCGACAAACGGGCCAAGCTCTACGCCCGCATCCACGAACTGATCTACGAAGACCAGCCGTCGACCTACCTGTACACCAAGAACTCTTTTTACGCCTTCAGCAAGAAGTTGCGGGGCTACCGGTTCAGCCCCCGCGGACCCTACCACTATGGGCCCGGGGCGTTCAGTCTCTACAAGGTGAAAAACTGAGCGTGCCACCATCGCGGCGGTGAAGCTCCCGGCCGGTTCAGTCGGGAGCTGGTGGGGAAGTGACTGACCCGTGTGTCCTGATCCCGGCGTTCGAACTCCATGCTGAATTACCTGGTGCGGCGGCTGCTGATTGGGCTGGTGACGCTGATCGCGATCACCTTCCTGGTCTTCGGGCTGATCCGCAGCATGCCGGGAAGTCCCGCGCTGATGGCGATGGCCGAGGCTTCGCCCGACCGGGAAATCGACCCGGCCGACCTCGAGCGGATGAATCGCGACTACGGTCTCGACAAGCCGTGGTACGAGGCCTATTTCGTGTGGTTGGGGAATGTGCTGCAGGGGGATCTGGGACGCAGTTTTTTCCGCAAGGAACCGGTCGCCCGGCTGATCCGGCAGCGGATGGGACCGACGCTGCTGCTGTCGGTCACCTCGCTGCTGCTGACCTACCTGCTGTCGATTCCACTGGGTCTCTACAGTTCGTCGCGGGCCAACCGCCCGGAAGAACGGGTGCTGAGCACCGGCCTGTACATGCTGTATTCGCTGCCGGCGTTTGTGGCGGCACTGCTGCTGTTGTACCTCTTCGCATACAAACTCGACTGGCTGCCGCTGTTTGGAATGACCAGCGACGACCACAAGACCCTCAGCCCGTCCGGCAAGTTCTTCGACATCGTGTGGCATGCGGTGCTGCCGGTGATCTGTTCGACGTATGGCAGTCTGGCCTATTACACCCGGTTCGTGCGGGCCAACCTGCAGGAGGTGATCCGGCAAGATTACATCCGCACGGCGCGGGCGAAGGGGGCCGGGCCCTTGCGGGTGTTGGTCAGGCACGCCTTCCGCAACACGCTGATTCCATTGGTGACCCTGGTGGGGCTGACCCTGCCGTACTTGCTCTCGGGGTCGATTGTTTTGGAGCAGGTCTTCTCTTGGCCGGGGATGGGGCGAATGTACTTTGAGTCGATCAACGCCCGTGACTACCCGGTGATCATGGGCTTGACCCTGCTGTTTTCGACACTGGCCCTGGTGGGTCAGTTGTTGGCCGACGTGTTGTATGCCGTGGTGGATCCCCGGGTGTCGTACTCATGAGCAGCGCACCGCAAAGTCGCAGCCCCGGATTCTGGGCCCAGGCGTGGTCGCAGTTTCGACAGCGCCGGTTGGCGATGACCGCCCTGTGCGTGGTGGGAGTGCTGGCGCTCGTGGCGCTGTTCGCCCCCGCCATCGCGGGAACCCGCCCGATCGTCTGCCAGTACAAGGGGCGGCTGTATTTCCCGTGCCTGTACTACTTCAACCCGGCGTGGGAAAACCCCGTGTTCGCCCGGGACCGGTTCCGCCAGCGATACCCCAAGAATCTCCCCGAGAAAGATCCCGACAGTTGGGCGATCTGGCCGCTGGTCTTCCAGGACCCGTTCCGGCGGGTGGCCGACAACGAATGGGAAGAGCGCCCGGGCAATCCCGCCGGGATGGAGGGGAAGCCCAGCTCGATGAACCTGCTGGGGACCAATTCGGAAGGAATTGATGTCTTCGCGCAACTGGTGCATGGAACGACCATTGCCCTGTTGGTGGGGTTTGTGTCGATGGGGATTGCCTCGCTGATTGGCATCTCCCTGGGGGCCATTGCGGGATACGTGGGGGGCTGGGCCGATCTGTGCCTGTCGCGGTTGATCGAAGTGGTGCTCTGCATTCCGCCGCTGGCGTTGATCCTGTCGGTGCTGTCGATCCTGGAAAAGCCGACGATCTGGCACATGATGGCGGTGATTGGCTGCACCGGCTGGACCACGATTGCCCGACTCACCCGGGCCGAGTTCCTCAAGCTGCGCGACGCCGACTT
>JBKCTR010000507.1:0-1812 GCA_046318755.1 Planctomycetaceae bacterium | reverse complement strand
TGGTGACGGGACCGCCGAAGGCGGAGGTCCGTGCGCCGCTCCCTTACGGAGCGCCCGCATACAGGCCAGCTTGCCCGGACAGGCCGTTCGACGAGGTCAGCCACCCCTCGGACCGCAGGCGGCCGGAAATTCCTGGAATTTCAAACCGAGATGTGCGGAAAGACGGGTCAACATTCCGCAGCGGGTGGAATTTGGTTTCCTTTAGCGTGTCGTCAACGGGGGTGGAAAAGTGATGGAGTATCAGCAGCAGCCGAGCCGCATCTACTTCCACAAATCGCTCCGGAACTATTCCGGCAACAAAATGTTGTGAATCAGTCATGGTTCGACTCAATTGCTAATCCACTCCGGAATGGAAGGGTGGAATGATCGGCTACGCCTGAGTTATTGTCAAGAGTTGTGGTCTGATGAGTTTGGTTCCGGCGGCGTGACTGAGCTTGAGAACTCCGTCGGTTAAGCCCCTCCCTTAGAGCAGAGAGAGGATCGGGGCGTGTGTGTTGGTTTTGGCCCAGTGTTTGGACGTTGACGTGGCGAGCTTGAAAGTCATAAAAATCATTCGGTTGTCTCCAATGATTATTGAGCTGTGATTAGTTGAGGCGAATCGTCGTGAGGGTGCGTTCAATAGGGCGGGTGGTTCGCCGGTGTCTTTGATGCTCCGCGGGGAAATCCCGGTGGAAGCCTTGTTTCACGGGCTTTCTTGATCAGCGGTTGATCGTCGCTATCCGGTCAGTACGGTGCATTGACAGAAATCGCACACGATCTCAAAGTCCATTCGCGATCTTCGTTGATTTGACAGTTCCGTTGGTAGAAGCCATGCATTGGCTGCTTCACTCGATGTAGCAGAGGGGACCAACGCAGCACCTACCGTGAACCTTGTCCGATCTCGTCCAAACATCAAGTCTTGGCAACTCCCTGTGTACTGAGCGGCTATAAGTATATAAACAGGCGATGAAAAAGCGACACAATCGAGCCACTACTGGTACTGGCGCCCAGAGTTTGCCCCCCCCCTCCAGCCCGATAGCATGCCCACATGCCCGATTCGCTTCCCACCTCCCTGACCCGCGAACAGATCCTGCAGGCGCTGGCCGAGCGGGAGGGGGGGATCGGCCCGGCGGCGGGGGGGCCGGGGACGTATGAATTGATCCATGAGGGGCGACGGTATTCCGCGGATGCGGTGGTAGATGGGGCGTGGCGGTTGGCGTTGGGTCCGGGGCGAGGACCGGAGGGAGTGACGAGGGCGGGGCGAGCGGAAGAAGCTCACGCGTTGCTGACCCGATTGGGATTCACCGTGGTTCTGCGGGAGGATCCGCCGCCGGCGGTCGGGCGCGGGAGCGACTGGAGTCTGCAGGAAGTGCGGCTGTTGGTGGTTGACTATTTCGCGATGCTCGAAGCCGAGCTGTTGGGGCGGGCCTTCAAGAAGTCGCAGCATCGAGACCAACTGCTGCAGAGCCTGCCCCAGCGGTCACGCGGCTCGGTCGAATTCAAGCATGCGAATGTCAGCGGGGTGCTGGTGGATCTCGGCCTCCCCTACATCGAAGGCTACAAGCCGCGGAGCAATTACCAGGGGTTGCTGGTCGAGGAGGTCGAGGCGTACCTGGAGCAGCGTCCCGAGTTTTTGCGACGGCTGGAACATTCGGTGGTGCTGAACCCGACGGAACGGGTGGCGGTCCCGGGGACCTCCCTCGGTTCGCTCATCGAGCCGGCTCCGGAACGGATCCACGCTCCGACGCCGACCAGCAAGCCATGGCTCAGCCGGCGGGGCCGGCACATCGATTTCGTCGCCCGCGACGCGGCCAACCGCCGTCTGGGGGAAAT
>JBKCTR010000506.1:0-5363 GCA_046318755.1 Planctomycetaceae bacterium | reverse complement strand
CCGCAGGGAGGGGGCGAGAAGATTCCGCCGCATGTTGAATCGGCCCGGCAGCACCTCGAGACCTTGCGGAAACGCGATCCGAAGCTGGTGGCCGAGGCGGAAAAGTTCTTCTCGCTCGACTGAAAGCCGCTTCTGGAAATGCGTTCCATGTCGCTCGAACCCACCGTTGTCCCCCGCGACCGCCCGTCACTGGTGCCTGCCATGGCCCGTCGTTGGCGCGGGGGGCGGGCCGTGTTCCTGCTGGTGTTGGCCAGTCTGTTGCCGGGCATGGCCGGTCCCGTGGCCTGGGGTTGCCCGTTCTGTCCGCAGTCGCTCGCTCCTTCACTCGGCGAGCAGATGGCCAGCGCGCAGGTGGTGGTGGTTGCCGCGTGGGTCGAGTTGGTCCCGGTGGAGGGCTCCGAGAAGAAGCACACACGGTTTGAAATCACCCGTGTGCTCAAGAAGCATCCCCAGGGACCCGCCAAGGGAGAGGCGGCCATCGTTCCTCTCGAGCGCCCGGGGCGCAAGGGGGCGCTGGAAATCTGGTTTGGCGCCGTCAACGACGGCAAGCTCTCGTGGACCTACCGGACCACCGCTACCGGCAGCGCCATTCCCTACCTCGAGAAGGCCCCCGCGGCCGATGTGCCCATCGCCCGACGGCTCGAGTTCTACGCTGGCTATCTCGAGCACCAGGACGAATTGCTGGCCGAAGATTCGTTCCGCGAATTCGCCTCGGCCGATTTCCAGGATGTCAAGGCTGCTGCGGCCAGCTTCAATGCCGCCAGCCTCCGCGAGTGGCTGCTGAATGAACGCATTCCCGGGGCCCGCAAGGGGCTGTATGGCCTGATGCTGGGCCTGTGCGGCACTGCCGAGGACGAGGCTTTTCTCAAGCAACTGATCGAGCCCAATGTCGATGAGATTCGACTGGGGATCGACGGCGTGATGGGGGGCTATCTCTACTTGACCGCCGGCAAGGGACTGCCCTTCATTCAGCAGACGAAGATTGCCGATCCCAACGCCCCATTTCCCGAGACCTATGCCGCGATGCAGGCGTTGCGGTTCCTGTGGAGTTACGGCGGCGACCGGGTTCCCCGCGAGCAGGTGTTGAAGGTGGTCCGGGGGCTGGTCGAACGCCCGGCCGTGTGCGACATCGTCATCAATGACCTGGCCCGCTGGAAAGACTGGAGCGTGCAGGAGCGGCTGATGACCCTCTACGGCACGAAAGAATACAACCTGCCAACGATCAAGCGGGCGATCATCCGCTATCAGTTGGCCAGCCTGCGGGATGTTCCCGAAGGAGCCGACCCGCAGTCGCTGCCCCACGTGGTGGCCGGTCGGCGACATGTGGAGACGCTGCGCGAGAAGGACCCCAAACGCGTGGCCGAGGTGGAACGGCTGTTTTTCCCCGAGTGATTCCGCAGCAGGGGCCCCGATTCGGGACATTCTGTCTCGAATCGTCCCCACCCCACGCGGACTTCAGGGCAGTGACCGATTCAGGGAGGATGTCGGAATGCGACGCAATCTGCAGGCAGTGAAGACGAAAGCTCCCGGGCGAGCCTCCGGCCAGCGCCGGCCAGCGGAGAACGCCCCCATGGAAGGGACGGCGTGTTCCCCTCGTGGTCCCCTGCGATGGATTCTCGCGGCTGTCATGGTGGTGACCGTGGCGACGGCGGGCCTCGTGCCCATGCAGACCCGGGCCTGCGAAATCTGCGGACAGCCGACCTTGACCCTCGCCGATCGCATCGGCGCGGCGGACGTCGCCGTGCTGGCGAAGTGGGTCTCGGCCCGGGCCGGGAAAGGTACCCAGGGGGCGGTGTCGGTCTTCGAGGTGGTTGACGCCGTCGAGGGTTCGGCCGATGTGGCCCAGGCTGGCAAGACGGTCACACTGCCCGGCTTCCATGGGGGTGAAAAGGGATCACTGCGGCTGCTGACGGCCGATGTCGAGGAGGGGCAGAAGATCCGCTGGGGCGAACCGCTGGAGATCACCGAGGCGTGCTGGAAATACGCGATCGAGGCACCCGATCCCGACTCCGACTGGTCTGAACGTCTGTTGTATTACTTTCAGTTTCTGGAACATGCCGACGTGCTGATCGCCAATGATGCACATGCCGAGATTGTGAACGCCCCCACTGACGACATTGCACGCGCCGCCGAGGAACTCGGTCCCGACCGCATTCGCCGCTGGCTGCAATCACCCCGCACCCCCGCCATGCGCAAGGGAGCCTACTGGGTGCTGCTGGGATTTTGCGGCGATGATGGCGATGCCGAGCGGCTGGAAGAACAGGTGCAGGCCGAGTCGAAGAACCTGCGGCTGGGCCTGCAGGGGCTGATCTTCGGCTACCTCCAGATGACGGGAGAACGCGGGTTGTCGGTGGTGGTCGACCGCTACATCGCGAAGCCGACCGATGCCGACGCCACGAATGAACTGGGCGATGCCCTCAAGGCGGTGATCTGGTGTCAGAACAACGGGAACCGCCGGATTCCCGACCAGAGCCTGCAGGCGGCCTTGCGTCCGCTGTACGTGCATCCGGCCCATGGCGAGTTGGTCATCACCACGCTGGCCCGCTGGAAAGACTGGTCGCTGCTGGAGGAGCTGGTTGAGAAGTACGGCACCCCCGGGTTCGAGGCGGCCTCGACGCGTCGCTGCATCGCCCGCTACACCGCCGCCGCCACGCTCGACCGGGTGGAGACCCAGGTGCGCCAGGGTCAGCCGACCGAGGTCGTGTTGCCCCACGTGGCCTCTGCTGAGCGGTGCCTGGCGCAACTCAGGCAGCGCGATCCCCAACTGGTCGAGGCGGCCATCAAGGCACTGAAGGCCGAGGCGGCGGAAGCGGCGGAAGCCGCCAAATAGCAAAACTTGCGTTGAAACGCGTGAGCTGAGCGGCACGACGGAGCATACGGCGAACGATGGGAGCGACCCGAGGGCTTTGTCAGCCAGGAGTGTTCAATCGTCGGCGGCGGGCCCATTTGCGATCGATCCCCGAGATCTTCCAGGCCAGACGCCCCAACAGCCGGGCCACCAGGAAGACCGTTGTCGCTGCCAGTGGCCCGATCACCATGGCCAACGTGTACGGACTCCACTCACCCAGTCGGGTGGTGAACCAGGCCACCGGCACCGCGACCAGCGGCAGGACCACCAACAGTGTGATCGCGAAAAACGCCAACCAGTCGAGCGGGTTGCGGAACAGCGACCGGATGATCGGCCACGTGAAGATCGCAAAGGGGGAGTTGGCCTCGAGCGATGACATCAGGCTCATCGGATAGAGCACACAGAACAGCCCCGACGCCACCAGCACCCGCCAAGTCCCCTCGTCGGGCAACAGTCCCGCCAAAGCCGACGACAGCACCAGGGGAATCGACGCGATCCAACCCAGGTAGACCATTTTGGGCACCCAGTCGCGCCAGCTCGGCTCGGGCCATTCGCGAATCTCAGTCGCCCCTGCCGCAGTCCCCTCAACAATGCACAGAAAGTTCGCCGCCGCGAACGAGATCGACCAGATCCCAATCCAGATCATCGGGAGCACGAAGAACGCCAGCACCATCCCGAACCGCCCGGCCCCATACTGAGCCGAGACGGCGATGATGGTGGCGATCACCAACAGCAGCGCGGTGAACCCCACCACCTGGTACAGCCACCGGGACACGCTGTGCGGTTGAAAGGGAAACGTGAAGACTCCGGAGAGAAAGGTCCACTCCGGGCGTGTTGGCAACGATTCGGTCCGGACCACCGCCATCTGGTCGAAGACCGTCCGCCGGGGAACACGGGGGGGCGGCTCGCTGGCGGAGGGGGGTGCAGGGGGTTCGGCCACCCGGTCGGGCCGGGGGCGTGTCTTGCGGGTCCCCACTACGGGCCGTACCTGGTCAGCCGGGGGATCGGCCACGCGTGGCGGAGGAGTGGTTGCCGCTTCCCCTTCGCCCATCGCGGTCCCGGGGCCCGCCGAGGGATCAAGGGCTGTCGCGACTTGTGAAGACACCGCCTCATCAGGCTCGATCGGCCGCCCGCGGGGATTGGCGGGGACGAACAGATCCCCACCACAGTGCGGGCACGAAATGCGCTTGGGGCGGTCTTCCAGCCGGGTTCCCACCTGTTGCCCGCAATGAGGGCAGGCGAGGGAGGTGTTGAAGCCGGGGTACTTCCGGCGTTCGGCGGGGGCGGTGAGGGCCGCCGGGCGATAGGCGCCGTCCGGCTCTGCCGGTGGAGCGATCTGGTAATCACCAATCTCGTCGGGGGAGCGCAGCCGTGTCGTGGGAGTGATGGCTGCGAGGTGGGCCCGCGAGGGAATGTGCACCTCGCGCTCGCAAAACGCGCAAGGTTCGCGCCGGGGGAGCTCTCCCGCCTCGAATTCCAGCAGTTCGTGACAGGTGGGGCAGGTCAGCAGCACCCGCCGGGAGGCTTCGTTCGACACCGGGAGGCACCTGCGGAAAGGGGACGGACGGGATCCGAATCGAGCGGTTGGCGAGGGGGATGACGCACAGCGGTCGCTCCCCCGCCGGGATCCGTCTCAGGCCAGGTCGATTGGCCACTGCAAACCGGCCGACATCCCCCCGTCGACATACAGCACCTGCCCGGTCATGAACTCCGACGCTTTCGAGGCGAGGTAGATCACCGTGCCGATCATGTCTTCGGTCTTGCCCAACCGCCGCAACGGCGTGTTGGCGTAACCCCATTCCTGCATCTTGGGAAGCGACCACAGCTTGTTGGTCATGTCGGTCAGGATGAAACCGGGGGCCAGGGCATTGACCCGCACTCCATGCGGCCCCCATTCCGAGGCCATCCCCCGGGTCATCATGCTGACTCCCGCCTTGCTGATCGCATACGGCAAGACCCCCTTGAGGGGTGCGTATGTGTTCAGTGAGTCGATGTTGATGATCGAGCCCTGTTGCTTCTCGATCATCGTCTTGCCCACCGCCTGCGAGAGAAAGTACAGGCCGCGCAGGTTGATGTTGAGAATGCGGTCGTATTCCTCGGGGGTGAAGGTCTCGCTGCGCTTCCGCAGGTTCACCCCGGCCACATTCACCAGCGTGTCGATCCGCCCATGACGGCCAATGACCGTGGGAACCAACTGCTCGATATCGGGAAGACTGGCCACGTCGCAGACGACTGTGTCGATCGGTCCGGCCGGCCCGGCGATCTCGTGGGCTGTGGCGGTCAGGGTCTCTTGCTCGCGTCCCGTGATGATGACCTTCGCCCCCCGCTCGGCGAAACCCTGGGCAATCGCTCGCCCGATTCCCCGGCTCGCCCCGGAGACCAGCACCACCTGACCCGCCACAGAAAACAATTCGTCCGACATCGTGCCACACGTTGTGAGGAAGGGTATTCGCTTGAACGCCGCGAAGGTCCACCGGATCGTCCGGGCGTTCCCGGAGAAAATCATGGCAGGTTC
>JBKCTR010000505.1:0-2692 GCA_046318755.1 Planctomycetaceae bacterium | reverse complement strand
GGCGAACAGCACGGCACAGTATTCGTTTGCATACCGATAGGCGTACTCGATCGCCAACCGGCTCTTCCCCACGCCTCCCAGGCCATGCACCAGCTGCGTCACCGCTGAAGTGCGCGATGCGTTCGATTGCAATTGCTCGTGCAGCTTAGTGAGTACTTCCTCACGGCCCTTAAACAGTGTGCCAAGAGAACGAAAGGGGACAATGAAGGGCGGTTGCCAAGAACTCTTGGGCTCCCATGGAAACCTGAGATCACGAATCTCAAACCGAAACTGATCGAGATTCAGAAACGTGCGAACGTTCTGATCGATAAGAACCGCTGTTCGAAATTCAACCTGCAGTTGGCGGAGTTCCTCGGGTTCCGGCTCCTGTGGCGGTTGGGCGGTCTGGTCGTCGGTGGGGGTTGAGGGCAGGGTCGCCAGGCGGTAAATCGGCTTGTTAAGTTCTTGGGCGAAGAAATACTCCCACTGGGTGAATGATCGCCGCGGTTGGTCGACCGGAGGATTCTGTGGCTCGCTTCCGAAGGCATAACCAACGAGGCAAACAACGGCATCACACTCGGCGATCCGGGTTTTGAGCGTGTTCAGCGCCGTTTGATCGTCAAGTGGAAAGAGCTCCTCGAAGACAGGTTTGTAGTGGCGTTGGAGAATCACCTCGGCCACAAGTCGGTACGATTTCAGTTCGCGATTGACGCAACTGAGAAAGATTTTGCGCTGGCTCATGGAGGGACTCGACAGGCGGTGATTTTGTTGTCCTGAGTTTAGCATAAGCATGGCCGGTTGACCGAGAGGGTGGCAGTACTTGGTGCCCGGCAAGCGAATTCGGCCTAGGCGTTCTCCCGAAGTCGGCCCCCTGTCGTCCGCGGCCGGAGACCCAGTGCGTCCAATTGGCGATTTAGTGTGACGTCGGCAGCCCAATCGCTAACCCAACTTCCCCAGTTGGGCCAGAAAATCGACGACTTGGAAATTTTTTGCGGGAGCTGATCCGCGGATTTCCTGGGAATTGTGCGAGGTGGTCTCCTGCAAAGTGCGGGCAAAACTTCCGAAACGCGATGTAGTGGAAAAATCCCCCCTTCGCGCTGTGAATCTGGCCGGTAGCATCCTGCCATGTTCATTCGCCAGCACATGCGGAAGATCGACGGCAAACGCCAGGCGTACTGGGCGCTTGTTGAGTCATTTCGGACACAGACCGGTCCACGTCAGCGAGTCGTCGCCTGGCTGGGCCGGCTGGATGAAGCCGGGCGTCTGGGGATTGCGCGGGCCGCCCGGGCGGCGGCCGGCGATGTCGAAGAGCGGGACCGGCAGTTGCGGCTGTTTCCCGAGGACGTGGCCGAGGTCGAACCCCGCTGGGTTGAGGTCAACGCCGCCGGGGTGCGGGTTGAGAATTCCCGCCAGTTTGGCGGGCCCTGGTTGGCGCTGCACATCGTCCGACGGCTGCAGCTCGATAAGTTCCTGGAGGAGACGCTACCGAAGGGCAAGGAGAGTATTCCCTGGTCCATCACCAGTCTCGTTCTGATCATCGCGCGGCTGCTTGATCCATCGAGTGAGTTGTATGTCTCGGAGCAGTGGTATCCGAAGACCGCGCTGCCCGAGTTGCTCGGCGTGCCCGCATCGGCCGTGGATGACAACCGGCTGTACCGCGCTCTCGATCAATTGCTGCCACACAAGCGGGCATTGGAGTGCCACCTCAAGGAACGGTTGGGGACACTGTTTGGGCTCAATTACGATCTGCTGCTGTACGATGTGACCAGCACGTTCTTTGAAGGTGCGGCGGGTTTTCCCATGGCGCAGCGTGGGTATTCACGCGATCAACGCAGTGACTGCAAGCAGGTCTGTATCGGGCTGGTGGTGTCACGCTGTGGAATGCCGCTGGGATACGAGGTATTTCCCGGCAACACCGCGGATGTCACCACGGTTCAACAGATCGTGACGGAGATGGAGGAGCGGTACGGAAAGTCGGACCGGGTGTGGGTGATGGATCGTGGGATGGTCAGTGAGAAAAACCTCGACTTCTTCCGGCAGGGACAACGCCGCTACCTTGTCGGGACACCGAAGGCCCTTCTCAAGCAATACGAACGGGAACTTCTGGAAGAAGACTGGCGTGTGATTCGCGATGGGATCGAGGTCAAGATTCTCGATGTGCCGCCCGTGCCCGGCGAAGTGGTGTCGGATTCGACAGCAGAGGCGTCTGGTCAGCGCGAAGTCTTCCTGTTGTGCCGGAGTCGCGACCGCGTCAACAAGGAGGCGGGAATTCTCAAGCGGTTTGAAGAGCAGATTGAGAAACGCCTGGTGGCCATGACGGAGCGCTGCGCGAAACAGAAGCGGACTCCTGCGGCCGTGGAGCGTGACGTGGGACGTCTGCTGGGACAGAACACGCGGGCGGCGCGACTGTTCGACGTTCGAGTCGAACGTCGTGAAGACGGATTCGCCTGACTCCACCGGAAGCAAGTCACCGCGGCCCGAGATAGGGCGGATTGGAGTGCTGGGTGCTATTGGTTGCGAGCGAATGTCCTGGGCTGGTCGGATGAAGAACTCTGGAAGACCGACATGCAGGTGACGGAGGCGGAGGCCGCCTTCCGGATCCATAAGACCGACCTGAGCCTGCGTCCGATCTGGCACCAGAAAGAGGATCGAGTCCTGGCGCACATCCTGGTGTGTTTTCTGAGTTACGTGCTGTGGAAAACACTGGGGCAAA
>JBKCTR010000504.1:0-2633 GCA_046318755.1 Planctomycetaceae bacterium | reverse complement strand
GGAAGGCTGGCCCAGCGGGTCCGGTCGGCCCGGCTGGCAAGAATGGGCTCGATGGCAAGGCGGGGCCGGCAGGTCCAGCAGGTGCCCCCGGGAAGAACGGTCTCGACGGGAAGGCTGGTCCGGCGGGTCCGATGGGCCCGGCTGGCAAGAATGGCCTCGATGGCAAGGCGGGGCCGGCAGGTCCCGCGGGTGCCCCCGGGAAGAATGGTCTCGACGGGAAAGCTGGCCCAGCGGGTCCCATGGGCCCGGCTGGTAAGAACGGCCTCGATGGCAAGGCGGGGCCGGCAGGTCCAGCAGGTGCCCCCGGCAAGAACGGCCTCGACGGGAAGGCTGGTCCGGCGGGTCCGATGGGCCCGGCGGGCAAGGATGGCAAGAACGGAGTCGATGGCAAGGCGGGGCCGGCAGGTCCAGCCGGTGCCCCCGGCAAGAACGGCCTCGACGGTAAGGCTGGTCCGGCAGGTCCGATGGGCCCGGCGGGCAAGGATGGCAGGAATGGACTCGACGGTAAGGCGGGGGCCGCAGGACCGGTTGGTCCTCCGGGTCCCCCTGGCCCTCCGGGTGTCTCTCACGAGGTGCGCGCCAGCGGAGCTCGTGACATCACGACCTTGCTGAAGTTGCCCGGCGATTCCAAGCTCGATTCGGCCATTCTTCGCCGGGTCGGCAAGACGGTCGAGTTGTCGCTTGAGGGCCTGCGTGGCAAATCGGCCATCAATGGCATTCTGGGTCGGATTCCTGACGGATTCCGTCCGGCCTATCACCAGAGCCTGGTGGCCAGTGATGGCGATTTTCGCATGGCGAAAGTCGACGTCGCGGCCACCAACACAGCAGAACTGTCGGTCCGGCAGCCCAAGGGGACGGACGGTCTGTCGCCGACGGCCACCTCGCTGGTTTGGCTGACGGATGACGATTGGCCGGTCAAACTCCCCGGTCGTGAGATCCGCTAGCGCGGTCGAGCCACGTGTGAGTGAGTGAATCTCAAGGGCGTGATCCTCGCGGATCACGCCCTTGTTTTTTCGATCTCGGGTGGAGAGCTGCCCGTCAGGAAGACCCACGTTCGATCACAAAGTACTCTCTCCGGCCGGGGTTCTCTCGACAGTTCCGGGACCAGTCATCATGCTCAGGTGAAGACCCGGGGGGGCGGAAGGGGGACAGCCGTTTCTCATGAGTCGACTGGACCTTTTCGAGCGCTCTGACGCCCCTTTGTGATGAGATTGACCATCGAGAATCCTCCACCCGCACCGAACGACATTCCGCCGCATGTGTCGGCGAACAGGGCCTTTTGGCAATTCGCTGCCGGCTTCCTCATCGTCGGGGGAGTCATTGCCGCAGCCGATTTGGGGTGGTTGACGTCGATTTCGAAATGGGTCCATGCCCTCCCCTTGGGCGATAAGCTGGTCCATGCGGTGGCGATGGGAGGACTCTGCTGGCTGGCCGATCGGGCTTTCCCCAGTCGGTCGCTGCCACGCCCCTGTGGTTGGCTGCGCCTGACGCCGTTGTTCGTGACCCTGCTGGTCGTCGGCGAGGAGGTTTCGCAGTTGTGGATTCCGGGGCGGAACTTTGATCTGGGAGACCTGGCGGCTGATCTGCTGGGGATCGGGGCCGTTCTCTGGTGGCGGCGGGGCTCCGTCGCCCGCTGACGCAGGCGGTGCCCCATCTGTGGGCCAGCCCACGCGATCCCCCCTCGGGGTTCCCGCCCCCCGCCGCGGCGACCTTCTCGGGAGTTCTACACTTAAAGGTGATGAACAGTCCCCTGCTGCAGGTGACTGACCGTGGTTTGTACTGTGAAGTCGGGGAGTTCTACATTGATCCCTGGCGACCGGTCGAGCGTGCGGTCATAACCCATGCCCATTCCGATCATGCCCGACGGGGGCATGTCCGCATGCTCTGCGCCCCCGATGGCGTTGATGTGTTGCGGACTCGCATGCTGCCCGAAGCGGTGATCGACACCGTCCCCTATGGTCAGCCTGTCGATCACCGCGGAGTGACGATCTCGCTTCACCCGGCAGGGCATATTCTTGGATCGGCCCAGGTGCGGGTCGAGTGGCGGGGAGAGGTCTGGGTCGTCTCAGGCGACTACAAGCTCTCTCCCGATCCCACCTGTCGGCCGTTCGAGCCAGTGAAATGCCATACTTTCATCACCGAATGCACCTTCGGTCTGCCCATCTACCGTTGGGCTCCGCAGTCGCGGTTGGCCGATGAGTTGAACGCCTGGTGGCGCGGCAATCGGGAGACTGGCCGGCACACCGTGGTGTTCGCGTATGCTTTGGGGAAATCGCAACGGCTGTTGGCCGCCGCCGACCCGGCTATTGGTCCGATTGTCTGTCATGGGGCGGTCGAGCGGGTGAATGCCGAGTACCGCGCAGGAGGGATCGCACTCCCCCCGACCAGACGGGTCACCGAGTTCACCCGCGATGAACTGGCTCAGGGAGGCATTCTGGTGATTGCCCCTCCCTCGGCCATGGGAACCCCCTGGCTGCGTCGATTTCAGCCTTGTGAAACAGCGTTCGCTTCGGGGTGGATGCTGGTGCGGGGGACGCGCCGCCGGCGGGGAGTCGATCGGGGATTGGTGTTGTCGGATCATGCCGATTGGCCAGGGCTGCTGACGGCGATCGAGGCCACTGGCTGTCAGCGGG
>JBKCTR010000503.1:0-9925 GCA_046318755.1 Planctomycetaceae bacterium | reverse complement strand
ACTGCTTCGCATGGAGTTCAAGACATTCGTGAATGCGTTCATCCGCATTCCCTGCCAGATTGTCCGCCAGGCACGCCGTCGGATTGTCCGGGTTCTCAACTGGAACCCGTACCTTCCCGCGTTCTTCCGGCTGGCCACGGTATTGAACTGTTGACCTCCGCACGGCGGTTCCCGAAATGGACCGCCACAAGAGCCGCCCCTCCGGATGGGGACGGCAACCCGCCCACTCACCGCCATGCCGGTTCCTGGAACCAACGAAAACAAAACTGAAAAAACCATCACTGACTGGACAAGTCGTCACCCCCCGGGGGCGGCGACCGGCCGGTGCTGCGCGCAACGCAGGCGATTTTTTCCAGTTAGGCGCCCGCTTGTTTTAGGCCTAGCCGCGACGCGGGGAACCGTGCGCCATCCGGGAGTTCCCCTTCAGGGAACCGTTTCGGCACAGGCCGGAGCCCCGTTGAGTCGACCGACCCGGTCTTCAGGCCAGCAATGTCGACGGATGGGGCGTGCGGTCGACCAGAGGAATCACGCGGGGGGCGTAGATCTCGGTGTAGCCCTGCGCCTTGCGGTGTCCATCCAGAGCCGCCTGGTCCGCCCATCGTTCCACAATTTCGAACTTCGACGGATCGGTGTGGGAGTGATAGACCTCGTACCGCACACAGCCGGGCTCGGCTCGACTGAGGTGGGTCAACTCCACGAGACACTGCCGCACCGTCTCGATGTCGGCGGCGTTTTTTACGGTGATGTGGACGTTCAGGTAGATCATGGCTTACTCGCACGGACGACAGAAGAAGTGGAATCCCGGGATTCTCCCTCGATTCCCCAACGCTGCCAAGGGCTCGCGATGGGGAATTGAACTGCGGGGCTTTGGCCTTCTGGCAAGTCCCCTCGCACCCGCCCGCCGACCGAAACTCAATACAGCCGCACCAAGGAGACCGTGATGGCCCCCCGGAAACACTGGTCGACGTCACTGCCCGGCACCCGGCCGCGCTGGTGATAGTCCCCTGCATAGTGATAGGCGTCTCCCGCTTCGGGACGGAACCGCAACTGCAGGGGGGAGGGATCGAGATCGCAGTGGACGACCTGCGGATCGGGAGCATCGGCCGCGACGTGCGGCAGGTTGACATTCCAGAACGTCCCCGGGATCCAGGGACGGGAGATGAGGTCGCGCACAATCGGGGTCAACCAGCGGGCCGCCCGATTCCAGTCCAGCGGATCGACTCCCTTGCGGTGATAGTGCGACGTGGCGATTCCCGGCTTGCCATGCAGGACCCCTTCCCGCACCGCCGCGACCGTCCCCGACATGAAGACGTCGGCCCCCAGATTTCCCCCATGGTTGATCCCCGCGAGGATCCAATCGACCTCGGGGGCCACCGCCCCCAACGCCAGCCGCACGCAATCGGCGGGGGTGCCACTGGTGGTGAAGATCCCCTCGTCCCGACGCCCCACCCGCAGCGGCCCCAGCGTCGTCACCCGATGACCGGCCCCCGAATGGCATTCCTCCGGAGCGACGGTAATGGGGGGCTGGGAACTGATTTCCCGGGCCACCGCGCGAAGGGCGGCGAGGCCCGCGGCATCAACGCCATCATCATTGGTCAACAACAGTTGCGGAGCGGACATGTCTGGGAAGGGCCAACGCCCACAAGAGAAAGAAACATCAGGCGGACACGCGGGCCGCCTCCAGCGACTCGGGAAAGACCATGCGCGGCTGCACGACCGACAACGCGGCCTGCCACTCACCCACGGCCAACAACTCACCAGACCGAGAAACGAGGGCGACCTGATTGTCGGCCCGGGGGGCCTCCTGTTCCCAACCCGGCCAGCTCAGGGAATCGACGGGAACCGGGCGTCCTTCGGCCAGCAAACCCAGATCGGCTTCCGAACAGACCCGGCGGGGAAAGTGCGATACGACCTCCAGCGGCGGCAGCATCGCCCCGCGCCACGACTGCCGATCGAGGGTGTCGAGCGACACCGCCCGGTCCAGAGTGAAGTGGCCGATCGCCGTTCGTTCGAGAGAGGTCATCAAGGCCCCACAGCCCAGCTCGCGACCGAGGTCGCGTCCAATCGAACGGACATAGGTTCCCGAGCCACACTCGATCTCCAGTTCGAAACTGGGACTCTCGAACGACCGCAAACGCAGAGCGTGCACCTCCACCGGACGGGGCTCCAGCGGGGCCTCTTCCCCCTGACGGGCCAAATCGTACGCCCGCCGCCCACCCAGCTTGATGGCCGAGTACTGGGGAGGCACCTGCGAAATGACCCCCGTGTAGCGGGGCAGCAGGCGCTCGAGTTCCGCGCGGGTTGGCAACGGAGCCCGATCGACCACCGTCACTTCGCCCGTGCAATCGTCGGTATCGCTGGTCTTGCCCAGTTCAAACCGGGCGAGATAGTGTTTTCTCAACGACTGGGCCAGAGGCACCAGACGGGTGGCCGGCCCGAGGCAGACCAGCAGCACCCCGGTGGCCAGCGGGTCCAGAGTGCCGGCGTGGCCGACCCTGCGGGCACGGGTCAGACGGGAGACCTCGTCGACCACGGCGCGCGAGGTGACACCAGCCGGTTTGGCCACACAAAACAGACCCGCGGGAGGTTGGCGCGCCATCAGAGCAGCATCTGCACCCGCTGCTGGTGCGCCAGGGCCGCCTCGATGAATCCCACAAACAGCGGATGCGCCCGGTTGGGCTTCGACTTGAACTCGGGATGGTACTGCACCGCGAGAAACCACGGGTGGTCCCGCAGTTCGACAATCTCGGCCAACCCGCCATCGGGACTGGTCCCGGTGATCATCAGACCGGCCTGCGCAAACCGCTCGCGATACTGCGGATTGAACTCGTACCGATGACGGTGCCGTTCGACAATCCGCTCGGCCTCGTAGCAGGTGGCCGCGTGACTGCCCGGTTCGATCAGGCAGGGCTGCGCCCCCAGCCGCATGGTGCCCCCCATGTCAACCACCTTGCGCTGTTCGTTCAGCAGGCAGATCACCGGGTCGGGGGTGTCGGCCGCGAACTCAGTGCTGTTCGCCTGCGGCAGATGCAGCACATTGCGGGCGAATTCGATCACGGCACACTGCATCCCCAGGCAGATGCCAAAGAAGGGGGTCTCGGTCTTGCGGGCATACCGGATGGCGTCGATTTTCCCCTCGATGCCCCGCATGCCAAACCCCCCCGGCACCAGCACGCCATCGACTCCCCCCAGCACCGTGGCCGGGTCACCCCGCTCCAGTTCCTCGGCCTCGATCCGCTTGACGATCACCCGCGTCAGGTGGGCAATCCCGGCGTGGTCCAGAGATTCGTAGATCGACTTGTAGGCATCCTTGTGCTGGATGTATTTGCCGACGACGGCAATCGTCACCTCATGCTGGGGGTTGCGCACTTTATGCAGCAGCCCCTGCCACTCGCTCATGTCGATAGGACCGGCCTTCAGCCCCAGCCGATCCACAATCAACTGGTCCAGCCCGTGCTCGACCAACCCCAGCGGAACTTCGTAGATCGAGAATTCCTTGTCGGGCTCCTCGATGACGGCGTTTTTCTCGACATTGCAGAAGAGAGCGATCTTCTCGGCGTTTTCCCGGCCAATTTCGCGCTCGGTCCGCACGATCAGCACGTCGGGCTGAATGCCAATCTGCCGCAACTGTCCGACGCTGTGCTGGGTCGGCTTGGTCTTCACCTCTCCCGCCGCCTTCAGGAAGGGGACCAGGGTCAGGTGCACAAACAGGCAATTGTTCCGTCCCACCTCCAGCGGAATCTGGCGGATCGCCTCGAGGAAGGGGAGCCCCTCGATGTCTCCCACCGTCCCCCCCAGTTCGGTGATCACCACATCCACGTCGGGGCTGGCAAGCCGACGGATGGCCGCCTTGATCTCATTGGTGATGTGCGGGACGACCTGCACCGTCTTCCCGAGGTATTCCCCCCGCCGCTCCTTGTTGATGACGCTCAGGTAGATGCGCCCGGTCGTGTAGTTCGAATCCCGCGACAGGGTGCTGTTGGTGAACCGCTCGTAGTGCCCCAGGTCGAGATCGGTCTCGGCCCCATCGTCGAGCACGTAGACCTCGCCGTGCTGATAGGGGCTCATGGTGCCCGGATCGACGTTGATGTACGGATCGAGCTTCTGCATGCGGACCCGCAGCCCGCGCCGCTCGAGCATCAGCCCGATGGCCGACGACGTCAGCCCCTTGCCCAATGAGCTGACCACACCACCCGTCACAAAAATGTGCTTCGTCATTCCCCGCGTCAATTCCTGCTCTCAGCCCGGCGATCTCGACCGGTATCCATCGCGACTCTCAACGAGCCCACCGCGAAGGACCATCGTCTGCGCTGCTGCTCCGGCGCTGCTGCCAGCACGGACTTCGCAGTCCCGATCCCATCGCAAATTCCCGTCCGGCCCAGGCCACGCGTTCACTGTCGGTCGCGCGACTGGTTGTGCCACCGGGCCACGAACCGAGCATAGTCTTCCGGCGTGTCGATGCCAACCGCCGGGTGTTCCACCGTCCCCACCTGAATGCGCGCCCCCCGTTCCAGCGCCCGCAATTGCTCCAGTTTCTCCAGCCGTTCCAGCGGCGAAACTGGCTGCCGGGTGAGCTCTTCGAGGAATTTCCGGCGATAGGCGTACAGCCCCAGGTGCAGCAGCCAGGGGGTATCTCCCGCCAGCAGCTC
This sequence comes from Planctomycetaceae bacterium, assembly GCA_046318755.1. GTDB lineage: Bacteria > Planctomycetota > Planctomycetia > Planctomycetales > Planctomycetaceae > UBA10511. Next base: position 5,276 of record JBKCTR010000503.1, on the reverse strand, counting down.
ATCCGTCCGGCCATCCCGACAGTGGGGAATGGTGCTGCGGCTGAAGTACAGCGCCCGGCCATCGGCGGCCCGCACCACCTTCACACACGAGGGACTGTCGAGCACCTCCCGCGTACGGATGGGGGTGGCCAGGGTCGACATCACCGCGTCCGGACATTCGTCCAGCAAGGTCACCAGCAATTCGAGGTGGGCCGGATCCAACTCGGGCTCATCTCCCTGAATGTTCACCACCACGTCGCAATCGGGGAACGACCGCGTGATGACTTCCGCGATCCGGTCGGTCCCGCTGGGGTGTTCTCCGGTGGATTCGCAGCGGGCTCCGAAGGCCCGCACGGTGGCGATCAATTCCGCCCCCTCGGCCGCCACCACGAGGTCATCGAAACAGGTCGCCCGCCGCGCCGCCTGCCAGGTGTGCTGAATCAGCGGCTGGCCGGTCTCGGCCAGCAGCAGTTTGCGGGGGAGCCGTGTTGAGGCCTCGCGGGCCGGGATCACTCCCACCACCTTGCGTCCAATCGCCATGTCCATCCTTTCTTTTGCTCTCGCGCAGGGGCCTGCCGCGGGACCCCCAACCTCGCCGCCGTGAAACCGGTCCCTCGTGCACCGCCTCAACCCCCGTGTCAACCGGGAACACACCTCGCGCTCGGCGGCATCCCGGCCGCGTCGCCTCGGGCGTCGGGGAAGGTCCCCCTCGCGACCCGTCGGCGTCAGGTCCAATCTCCCAGTTGTTCGATCCACGCGGCGGTTCCGTCCCGCAGCCAGCTATCGAGCTGTGCCTGTTCCTTGAGCTGCTGTCCCCGCTGCCGCGAGACGGCGACAAACTTGCAGGCGACTTCGGGAACCGCCGACATGTCGCCCCACAGTTTTTCAAACTGGGTGACCGGCAGAATGTCCTCCTGGCCGTGCCCCCACCGCCGTTTCACATCCTTGATGGTGAGGTAGGTGGGCAGATGGTGGCTGAACCGCCGGATCGCGGCGGTGACCGCCACGGGATCAGCCAGAGAATTGCGGTCGAGTCCGAAGACCGCCAGCAGCCGGTCGATGTCGATCCAGGTGGTCAGAGTGTTGTAGTAACTCAGCAGAAACTCATCCTCTTCGTTGGGCAGGGCCAGCCCTTCGATCAGCCGCACCCGGTTGTCGACCCGCGCCAGCCCGCCTCCCCGGTCGTCCATGCGGCGGGGAATGACCTCGAAGGTCAGGCAGCCGCCCCCCCGCAGGTGCAGCCCCAGCAGCCCGGGATCCAGATCGGCCCCCAGGGTGTCGATGTTGTGCAGCAACAGGTGTTTCAACCCGGGACGTTCGGCCAACAGCCCCCGCAGCACGCCGTTCCGCAGCAGGCTGGGAATCTCGAACCAATGCCCCACGGGATGCAGACACTGCCCGGGGAGGTTGTCGGTGTAATCTTCGCCACACCCGGCCGACTCGGCCCAGCCGATCAGCGCGCCCCGCAGGCTGGCCCGCATTTTCTCGGCCTGCTCATCGAGCAGGGGGCCGGCCGTCTCTTCCCAGGCGAACCGCAGGTCCCGCACCATCGGAATCAGCCGCAGTCCCACCGACTGGCCGGGCGAGGTCCGCACCGGTCCCAACCCGGCGGGGTCCTGGCTGCGCAGGGCGTGTTGAATGGGCCGTTCCGTCAAATAACTCGTGGCGAACAGGTGGGGCACCGCACAACCCGCGAGGCGCGACGCGCGACGGGTCTTGGCCAGGTGCACCTCCAGAAAACTGCGATAGCGCCCCTGGAATCGATGGAACCGATGCAGCGCCTTGACCACACCGGCCCCGCGGGTCCAGCGCGAACCCGCCCCGGCCGCCAGGGTGAAGACCGCCACCTCCCCGGCCGCCAGCGACTCTGCTCCCCGCCGTCGATCCGCCGCCGTGATCTCCCGGGAGGCGTGCCAGACATCGCCCGGTTCCACATCGGCGATCTGCACACTGACCGGCAGACGATTCTGCGCCAGCCCAATCCGGCCCGCCTTCAGCTCGGACCGAATCTGCTCGTGCAGCTCGGGATCGAACCCGTTCTCGCGCAACAGTTGGGGCAGACTGCGTTCATCCGTCACCGTCTCGGCCGCCTGGGGCAGCAGGCTCGACAAGAGCTGTTCCCGCGCCTCCACCAAGGCTCCCCCGGGCGCGATTTCCCGCGAGACCGCCTGCAGTTCGCCGCGCCGCAATGGACTCAGTTGGTCGGGAACCGTGCGCACCAGGCTGGGGAGAGCGAGGGCGTAGTACTCGGCAGGCATCAGGGCCCGCTTCCCCCCCGAGGCATCGCGCAATTCCGCATGGGTTCCCCGCTCGTTGATCTCAAACTCGTAGACCACGGGGGACATCGCGAAGGGAAAGGCGTCTTGCAGCTCCTGCTTCACGCTGGTCATCAAACGCTGCAGACGCTCTTGGGCCGGCCGCCGGATCGCCGGATCGAACAGAAACCCCATCCCCCCGCCCGACATCCCTCCCAGCATTAAGAAACCCCAAAATTGGTCTCCGAACTCGGCCTCGCACCGGGAGATCAGCGTCTGCGTGTAATGATTCGACGCCCACGGAATGATCGCCTGCAGCGGTCCCTGGAAGTTGCGCGTGGTGGCCGCGCCCAGTTTCTTCAGATCTCCCGCCGCCAAGGCCCCTTCGATGGTCGCCAAGAGCGAAATCGCCTCTTGCCGGGCGGCGTTCTCGCGGCTCCCCCGCAGCAGGTACTTCTCGGTCACCATCCGCAAGATCGGCCCCACATCCTGGGCCATTCCCCCATGCACCAAAATCAGGCTGTCGCGCAGCGCCTGGCGGGCACGCTCGGGAATCTCGTGGGTGTCGAAGACATGGTGCCGCGGCAACAGCCGCCCGCGACTCACGCCAAACTCCGGGTCTCCCCGCTCCGCGCTCTCGCCGCAGATCCGCTTGATGCCCGGCCAGACCCCACCCGAATCCTGCCAGCCCCCTCCCGATCCCCCCTGCCATTCCCCCAGCACCGCCCGCGCCGCCACGATCCGCCGGTCCCCTTCCGACAGTCCCCCCGTGAGGGCCGAGACCTGCCCGGTCGCCCGCATGCAGGCCGTGATGATTCCCGCCAGCAGATTGGTCGAGACCGCCAGCCGCGACCCCTTGGGGATGTCGTTCACCTTGGTGACGACCTCCAACCCCAGGCCCGGACCCAGCAGCACCCCAAACACTTCGCCCAGAGTGTGCCGCGCTCCCTCCAGCCCCGGCGGGATGATTCCCGAGGCAATCACCCCCGCCTTGATCAGCCCCAGGTGGTCGGCGGCGAAGTCGAACGCCTCGCGGACGGTCCGAACCACCCCCTGCGCCTGCATGTCGATGCTGGTCAGCCGCAGCACCGGCTCGTCAATCACCCGCAGGAACACGGCGATCGGAGGCTGCGGTTGCCGGTCCCGGCCAAACACCCCCAGGTCGATCGACACATTCAGCACGCGGGCTCCCTCGGGATAATCCATCCCCAGGAAGAAGATGTCGCTCCAGGCACTGTGGGTCAGATCCATCCGCACGGGGGTCCGCTCCACCAGCACTGGAAATCCCCCCCGCTCGTCCGAGCGGCGCAGCAACTCTTTGCGAAACCTCAGTGGATGGTCCAGAAAGTGTCCCATGCGGAACATCCAGCGGTTGCCCGGAACCGACCGCACACAGCGCCGCACCTGGCCCGCCAGTGTGGTGAAAGCGAGTTCGGAATACGCGGCCGCGAGGGCACTGCAGATCGCATCGCTCGGTCCCCGGGTCGACATCACTCCCAGAAACACATCGATCGCTTCGTCAAACCGGCGTTCCGCGAAGTTTTCGAACCCCACCAGCGGAATCTGCCCCACCGGTTCCCCCACCAACTGGGGAGGCAGGTGATAACGATGAATCGCCGCCAGAAAAAACAGCGCCCGCACCCGCTGATACAGATTGTCGGCCCCGCGGCGGAAGTGGTCGAGCTCCGCCGCGGCGGAGAGCAGCCCCGCCCGGTCGAGACCCGCACACAGTTCGTCGAGCGACCGATCCCGCACCTCGGGCTCGGCCGACACAATGGTCCGCAGCAGGTCTCCAACCGCGGAATGGGAATTGGCAAAAACCGGGCGAACGGCACCGCCGGCTTCCGTCGCTGCGTCGGCAGGCTTATTCACCGGACGCTCCTCCCGCCCCGATCTCTCCCTTCACCACCGGCGGCTGGTTGGCCAGCGCATCGACCAGGTGCGACAGCACATCCTCCCGGTCGACCCCCGCCAGACCCAGGGCCAACTGGGCAATCCACGCGCCGTACCGGACCCCCAGGTCGTGCCGGTCCCCCTGCATTTCCATCGCCAAATACCGTTCCCGCCGCGCCAACTCCTGCAGCACATCCGAGAATTCGACCACTTGACCCCCCCGCGCCGCGATCTGTTCGCACAGCAGCGGGAGGAACGAGGGGGGCAACACATGCATCCCGAAGAAACAGAGATAACTCCCGGCCCGCACCCCCGAGACCTGCAGTTGCTGTTCGGCCTGGGTGGGGGTCGGTTTCTCCAGGATCGATTCGATCTCGATCAACTGGGTCCCCGGCACCCGCTGCCCTCCCACCGCTCCATAATACGAGAGCAAGCCTTCCCGCGTGGCCTGAACCGCCGAGACCGCGCACTTCTCGACCCGCGCGCACTCCACCAACTGCTGGGCACAGCGCCGGTGGGGATTCGCAGAGATCGCCAGGTGATCCCCCACCAGGTGCAGAAACGCCTGCGGACCAGCCAACTCGGCGGCCTGCCACACCGCCGCCGAGTAACCCAGGGGGCTCTGCTGCTCCACGAACACAATGCGGTTGGCGTGATCGCGTCCCACGGCCTCTCGGCACTCCCCCGTCAACCCCGGCCCGATCACCACGTACAGGGTCTTGATCCCCGCACTGAAGACCTCTTCGGCGAGAATCCGCAGTGCCGATTTCTCCCGACCATCCAGATCGATGAATCGCTGGAAGGGGAGCCGGGCTTGGCGGGCCCCGGCTGCAGTCACGATTCCCACTTCAATCTTCACCCGGACATTCTCCCTGGAGCCACGTCGGACCTCATGTGCGACTCTCCGGATCCTATCGCCTTGTTCAGTGCCCGGCCAGCACACTCATCGGCCTCTCGGCAATTTGTTTCCAGACCGGTGCACAGGATCTTTCCCCCCCGGCCTGCTATGCTCGCCCCCATCAAGGGGCCGGCCATCACAACCTGGAGTTTTCCCATGCGAATTCCCCTCTGTGTTTTGTTGTGCCTGGCGGCAGGGCTGTCTCTGCATTGGCCATCCTTCGCCCACTCCCAGGACGACATTCGGGAACT
>JBKCTR010000502.1:0-14755 GCA_046318755.1 Planctomycetaceae bacterium | reverse complement strand
CTGTCTGAGACATCGTTGAATGTCGCGTTTGAGTTTCTTCAGGTGCTCCTTTCAGTCGCTGGGAGCGCTGCAACGTCGTTGAAGGCCGCGGAGATCCAGCAGGGCCGCGGCGGTGTTCCGACCTGGCCTGCGTTGTTGTTTGCCCGCTGATGGATCCGTCACTTGTCCTGATTGTGATGATTGTTCTGGCTGACAACCGAGGAAGGGCGTTGGTGCAATCCCGGTGGAGTCCGCAACGTCCCAAGTCGGTGGCCGGCGATGTGCTGCAGGACGACGTGCTTCATCGGTCGGGGGAAGAGTCGAGCCGGGCTGGGGTCAAGGGGGGGAAGGCCTGGCGGTCGTGAGGGAGACCGGCTGGTGCCCGCCAGCCCGTTGAATGGGTCGTAACGGGAGCGCGGCTGATTTGCCCGGGGTTGTCGCGATGAGTGGTCCGGCCACGAAATACTCGATCATCATTCCGACGTTCAATCGTCGGGATGTGCTTGTGGGAACTCTCGAATCCCTGAGACGGATGAGTGCGCCGCCGGGAGGGTTTGAGGTCATCATCGTGGATGATGGCAGTCCCCATTCGCTGGACGCCCTGGTGGCGCCGTATCGCGAGCAGTACCCATTGACTCTGCTGCAGCAGGGGAATGCCGGGCCGGCGGCGGCCCGCAACCGGGGTGCCGCCCTGGCGCGTGGGGAGTTTCTCGCCTTCACAGACGACGACTGCCAGCCGCTACCGGACTGGCTGTGTGCGTACGATCGGGTGCTGACGAACCATCCTGGTGAATTGCTGGGAGGCATCATCGTGAATGCGTTGGTTTCCAACGTCTTTTCGGCCACCAGCCAACTGATTGTCGATCTGGTCTACCGGCAGTTCAATCCGACACCCGAGCAGGCGACGTTTTTCTGCTCGAACAATTTTGTCATGTCGGCCGCACGGTTTCGTGAACTGGGGGGCTTTGATGAATCGAATTACCGACTGGCCGCAGGTGAGGACCGGGATTTCTGCTCGCGCTGGAGGCAACGGGGCTGGCCGATGCGGCAGGTCAATGAAGCGGTCATCCTGCACTTCCACCAGATGACCATGCGAAAGTTCTGGAGGCAGTGTTTTGGGTACGGTCGGGGGGCCTGCACCTTTCACCGTCTGGAGTTGGCCCGAGGGCACAACAGTCTGGTGCGCGATTCTGGTTTGCACTTGAACCTTCCCCGAACCTTGTGGCCCCTGTGGCTCCAGTTGAACTGGAAATCCCGGTTGGCTTCACTGCCGTTGCTCGGCGTCTGGCAAGTGGCGAATTTGTGCGGCTTTCTGTATCAGAAGCATCTGGACCGAAGCCACCAGACCTTCGCCAGGTCTGGTGCGGCCTCGCCGCCTGCCGACTCGCCGACAGATCGTCAAACGCCCCTCTGATCCCCCCCGGACACCCCCCATGACGGGTTCGGGAAGGCAGGGAAGTGGGAATCCTGGTGGGCTTCAGCAGGGCGGCTGCGGGGCCAGTCGTTAAGACATCCAGACGAGCCGGTGAAAACTACTGGCAGGTCTTGGAGGTGAGACAATGTCGGATGGCCCCCCTTCCACATCCTGGGGGTTTTCGAGACCATGGCCCCAGGGGGAACCAGCACCAGCCGTCTGACGAATGGAGCCGGTCCGAAATCCCGGTCCCATTCACCGGTCACGATTCGCCGGTCCCATTCGCCGAACCTACGCGGCCGCAGGGGCCGGTGGTCGCGATTGGAAATGCCTCCGCAGTCGATCTCGAGACAGACAAAAATGCGGCGTGGCGTGATCTCCAGATGCCAAGGTCTCTCTCTTTGCACTGAGGGTTGTTTGCGGCATGGTTGACTCAGCCTCTTCGGTCGCCACCACTCCTGGCGAGCATCCCGCCCCCCTGTTGCGGGAGGCCGGGATTGATGTCTGCTCGTTCGATCCCCCAGCGCTGCCCCGCGCGATCTGGCGGCTGATTGAAGACCGCGTGCTGGCGGTGCGGGGGGCCAACGATCGCTGGGAGCTGGCCTGTGCCCTGCCCCAGCGGTGCGGACAACGGCTGGCGGCGGGAGAATCGGCCGCGGACCTGCAGGCGTGGCTGCGGCACCCGGCCGTGGTCCGGCTGCTGCGCGACCGCCGCGATGTGCGGATGGCGGTGATCGACACATCCCTGCCGATTTCTCTGGTGGAACGGCTGGCTGAGGTCCGACGGCGGTTGGCGCGGTGGTGGCCCGGGCGGCTGCGGAATGCGGAACGGGATCGCGTGCTGGTGCAGACGTGCGACACCTGGGCCGTCGCGGTGAATAACGGGACCCCGGTGGCCGCACTGCTCGAGGAGCCAGTGCGGACCCAGGTGCGGACTGCAAGAAACGAGCAATTGCGGCAGCGGGGTTGGCTGTCGCGGGTGGTGCGACGGTGCCGGCAAGGGGTTGTGTGGACGCTGTTGGGAAGCACGCTGTTGTACGCGCTGTTGTGGGGCCGGCTGGCGATGTTGCAGCCTGCCGAGGCGGGGCTCGATCCGTTGGAAGCATTGGATCAGGCCACCCGCGCGATTCCCTCCGAGCAGCGCGCCTGGCCGTTGGTGCGTCGGTTTTGGGAATCCGACACGTGGCGTAGCGACAATCGATGGCAAATGGGTCTCGGTTCCACCTGGGCGGCGGGTCCCACCGACCCGAGCTGGCCAGAAGCCCGCGCCCGATTGGAATCGATCGACGACTCGTGGGATTTGTTGTTGCAGGCCTCGCGGAAGCCACAGTTGGGATATCTGTTCCGCGACTGGCCCGAGCTGCAGGCCCAACTGTCGAATCTGATCGTGACGATGTCGTATTCGCGGTGGCACTCGCGGCAATTGTCGGTTTCGTTGCAGTTGCTGCAGGGAGAGGCGTTTCGCGCACTGGAGAATTCGGAACCCGAACGGGGGGTCGAGATGGTGCTGGCCGCCCTGCGTCTCGCGCGTCTCGCCACCGACCCGGGCAACCATCCGTCGCTGGTGCGACTGGGAGACAGCGGCGTGCTGGAAGTGGTCTCGTGTATGGAAACGCTCTGTCAGTCGGGTCAGCTCTCGGCGGCCGGGTTGACCCGGCTGAGGGACGCGCTGGTCGAGACCCGCTCGGAGGTCGCCCCCGAAGAGATCGACATCGAGCAGGTGCTGCTGCAGCAGCTCGACCGATTCTACTCGACAGGGGAAAACGGCGTGGTGACCCGTCAGGGGCTGCGGATCTTGTGGAGCGAGGCGGCCATTCCCGGGGGAATGTCCCCAGTGCTGGCTTGGTTGATTTGGCCGGCCGATCATCCCTCGCTCCTGCCATGGCTGATCCGGTCGGGGGAACCGATCCTGCCGTTGGGACCCGTTCTGGCTCCGTTGATGGTCGGGCGACGGGACGCACGGAATGAGATCGTGCGGATGGTGGCTGCCGCACGGGACCGCGCCGATCCGACGGCCGACTCGCAGGCGTTTCTGCAAGAAATGCGAGTGGAATTGGCCGAGCGTGTCCAGACGTCGTGGTCTCAGTGCCGGTATGCCCCGGTCATTGCCACCCTGCAAACCAGCCTGCCGATGCTGGCCGACCTGTTGGCGGTCCCCCTTGATGCGCGTCCGCGGCGGGCTGCCGAGGGGGCGTTGGTGCTGCGGTTGGGTCTCGAACTGCATCGGTTGCGCACGGGGGCGTTCCCCGCAACCCTCAGCGACCTTGTGCCACAGGATTTGGAGGAACTGCCGGTCGATCCCTATGACGGGCAGCCACTGAAGATCCGCCGGATTGGCGAGCGACGCTGGGTCTACTCCGTCGGCGACAATGGCCTGGATGACACGCGCGACTGGGACAAGCAGAATGCCGCAAGGCCCGTGCATCCCGGTGATCTGCGGCTGGGGGAGGTCACCGAGCCGAAGCCGCTCACTCCCATCGAACGGCAGGAATGAGTCTCAGGAGAGGGATGACCAAAGTCAGGGGCTCGCGTCCAAAAAATGACCCGGCCCAAGAGTGTTCGGCACGAGACTTGCGCAGAGCCAAAACAGCGCCCCGGAATGATTTCATGAATGTGGCACAAATTTGGAGCCGCTCCCTCAGGTGGTTGTGAAACTGTCAACCTGGCAGTGAGTCGTGCGTGGCTGGCAAGAAGAAGTTGCAGTCGCGGGAATGTGAGGTGGGAGGCCTGAAGCATCTGCAGAAGCTGCTGCCCCTGCTGGACCCACTCCATGACGTCAGTTGCGAACGGGACTGGGCCGGGTATCGGCCACTGCACTTCGACCCGCATTCCCTGTTGATTCTGCTCTTGCTGTTCAATCCGGTCAGCACCTCGCTGGGGGGCAGTTCGCAGACCGGCAAACTCCAGAAGGTGGGACGCCTGTTGGGGTGCGGGCCGGCCTCTCAGGAATCGCTGTCCGAGGTGGCTTCGGTCTTCGAGGCCAGCAGGACCCAACCCTCCGAAGTGCTCCCGTGATGCACGTCGCCCGCCAGACGCGGTCGCAGTAAAAATGGACCTGTCCCCTTTTAGCTCATGCAGGGACTGGCAACACCTCTGGCGTATCTGTCAGCGGGGGGCGGCCGGGTGGCGCGGTGGACTGGCCGTCCCCGCGCGTCGGTACCCAGACGAATTCCCCGGGAGTCAATTGACGACTTCGGCTCCTCCGGTTCCCAAATCGCTGATCACGTCGGCCGGGAACTGCCAGAACCAGTCGAGGCCGAACCCTCCGGCCAGATAATCGGCTACAGCGGCACCGCCGTCATCAAACAGGTTGGAGAGATCGAGGCGGTAGATATTGCCCGGTCCCACTCCCACGCGCAGATTGCTGATGCGGGTGAGATAGGGGTTGGGCCCGACCCACTCGGTGAAGATTGCGGCGAGACCGGGTTGGTTCAGCTTGGTCGAGGTCTCGCTGTAGTAGCTGGTCAGTCCGGGAATCAGCAGGTCGTCGTCATCGCCGCCATCGAGCTTGTCGACACCACTGCCGCCGAACAGCAGGTCGTTGCCGCCCAGCCCGAGCAGTGTGTCATCGCCCCCACTGCCGATGAGGATGTTGGGGTCGGCGTTCCCCATGAGGAGGTCGGCAGCCGTCGAGCCGACAACCATCTCGAAGCCATTCCCGGCCAACAGCAGCAGCGACAGGTTGGGGTTCACCACCTGCACGACATTCGAGGCCAGATCGACGGTCACACCCAGTGTGGTGGCACCGAAATGCAGCACATCGAACCCCTCGTTGACACCCTCGGCCACGATGTCGAGCCCCAGCGGCGTATTCGCGGCGAACAGGAAGGTGTCGTCACCGATTCCGCCGACGAGGGTGTCGTCCCCGGCGAAGCCGACGATGGTGTCGTTGCCCCCACTTCCCGCCAGGATGTTCAGCAGAGAGTTGCCACGCAGCAGGTCATCTCCCTTCCCGCCAAAGACATGTTCGACCGTGGTGGCCGAGCCCAGAATCAGAGACAGGTTCGAGTTCACCACCTGTGTGCCGGCGATCGCCAGGTCGATCGAGAGATTCAGGTCGGTCGTCTCGGTGAAGTCGAGCAGGTCAAAGCCGCCGCCCCCTTCATCCAGCGTGTCGGTCCCCAGCGGGGTGTTGGTGTTGAAGAGGTAGGCATCATTCCCGGCACCGCCGGTGAGGGAGTCGTTCCCGGCCCCACCCACAAGGGTGTCGTCGGCATCGGACCCCTTGAGGCTGTCATTGCCGGCGTTGCCCACAAGCAGGTTGGCGAGTCCGTTCCCCAGCAGGATGTCGGCCTGGCTGCCTCCGGTGGCATGTTCGAACACATCGACCGCGTTGAGCGTCAGCGCGAGGTTGCCCGCCACGATGGTCTGCGCGGCGGTCTGGCCCAGGTTGAGGTTCACCGCTTTGGTGGTGGTGGCCGAAAAGTCGAGGGTGTCGAGCCCGGACCCCAGAGCCTCCGAGAGGGTGTCACTCCCCAGCACCAGATCGGCGTCGAACAGGTAGGTGTCGTCGCCCAGTCCCCCCTGCAGCGAGTCATTCCCGGCTCCCCCGTCGAGGGTGTCGTTGCCGTCGAAGCCCAGCAGGGTGTCATTTCCGGCATTGCCGAGGAGGAGATTGGGACCGGGGCCGCCGGTGAGCGCATCTCCCAGAGAGCCTCCGCGGGCATTCTCAAAGGTGTCGGCTGCGCTCAGCAGCAGCGACAGATTGGCATTCACCACCTGCAGTGCGGACTGGCCGAGGCGCAGATTGACCGCCAGCGTGGTGGTGGAGGAAAAGTCGAGGGTGTCGAGCCCCTCATTGGCTTGTTCCACCAGGGTGTCGGATCCGAGGGCCGTCGCGGTGTTGTAGAGGTAGGTGTCGTCTCCCGTGCCGCCAACCAGCGTGTCGTTCCCCGCGAGGCCGGTGAGCAGGTCTTTCCCGGCTCCGCCGTCGAGAATGTTGGCGAGAGTATTTCCCACCAGTTGATCGTTCCCGGAACCTCCGATGGCATTTTCGATTGCGGTGGCCAGCCCCAATACGAGCGAGAGGTTGACGTTCACGACCTGGCTCGCGGTGGTCCCCAGGTTGATCGAGACCGACAGTGCGGTGGTGGAGGAGAAATCGAGGGTGTCGAGCCCCCCTCCAGCCTCGTTCAGCGTGTCGACTCCCAGTGGCGAGTGGGCGGCAAACTGATAGACGTCATTCCCCCCCCCTCCCGTCAGGCTGTCGTTGCCGCCGGCTCCCACGATGGTGTCATCACCGCTGTTGCCGATGAGGGTGTTGGCGAGTGCATTGCCCGAGAGCTGGTCATTCGCCGTTCCACCGAGGGCGTTTTCGAAAGTGTCCGGCGCACCCAGGGTCAGACTGAGATTCGGATGGACGATCTGGGTCAGGGGCTGGGTAAGGTTGAGGATCACCCCCGTCACCGCCGCCGAGAAGTCGAGCGTGTCCAGCCCACCGGCCGATTCGTCGAGTTGGTCAGTTCCCAGCGGCGTCGATGGATTGAACAGGTAGGCGTCATTCCCCAGGCCGCCAGTCAGAATGTCGTCCCCCGCTCCACCGATCAGGCTGTCGTTGCCGGCATTTCCCACCAGGCGGTTCTTGAGGGAATTCCCCGTCAAGACGTCATTCAGGCTGCCGCCGACCAGATCGTCGAAGACGTCGACTGCGTTGAGTGTGAGAGTCAGGTTCGCCCCCGCCACCACCTGGGCCCCCGTCTGACTCAGATTGACAGCCACTGCGCGCGAGGTGGTGAGGGAGAAGTCGAGCGTGTCAATTCCGGCGTTGAGGCTCTCCGCGACGGCGTCGCTGCCCAGCGCCAGATCGGCATCGAACAGATAGGTGTCTCCCCCATTGCCTCCCTGCAGCGTGTCATTTCCCAGCCCCCCTTCGAGCGTGTCGTGTCCATCGAAGCCCAGCAGCAGGTCATTTCCCGCATTTCCCCCCAGGCGGTTGGGGCCGAGATTCCCGATCAGTGTGTCGGCGAGGGAGCCACCCAGAGCGTTTTCAAAAGTGTCGGAGGCGCTCAACACCAGTGACAGGTTGGCATTCACGACCTGGGCGGCGGTCTGCCCCAGATTGAGAGCCACCGTGTGCGTGGTGGTGGTGCTGAAATCGAGGGTGTCGGTTCCCTCATCCGGCTGTTCGACCAGCGTGTCGGTCCCCTGCGGAGAACTCGTGGTGTAGCTGTAGGTATCGTCTCCCAGGCCTCCCACCAGCACGTCATTGCCGGGCCCCCCAATCAGCGTATTGGCCCCGGCATTCCCCGTCAGGACATCGGCGAGCGAACCGCCCGTGACGTTTTCGAATGTGGCATCATTGAGGGTGATGTTGAGGAACCCGGCGAGCACCGTCTGGGGGCTGGTCAGGCCGAGATTCAGCGTCACTGCGCGCGAGGTGACGCCGGCGAAGGTGATCAGATCAACTCCCTGTTCGCCCCGTTCGACCAGCGTGTCGCTGCCCAGGGTCGCCGAGGCGGTGGCGGAGGCACTGTAGAGGTAGGTGTCGTCGCCTGTTCCTCCCGCCAGCGTGTCGTCTCCCGAGCCGCCGGTGAGACTGTCCTTCCCGTCGGCACCCACCAGGTTGTCGTGACCATCGCCACCCAGGATGACATTCCCGAGAACATTCCCAAACAGACTGTCGTTGCCGTCGCCTCCAGTGACGTTTTCGAAGGTGCGGTCGGACGAGAGGCGGAGGGAGAGCCGGGCGTTGACCACCTGGGTGATGGTCTGGGCCAGGTCGAGTGTCACGCCGGCGGCCGTGGGAGTGAAGTCGATCAGATCGATTCCCCCAGTCCCCGTCTCGATCAGTGTGTCGGCTCCGAGGGACGAGTCGGCGTCGAACAGGTAGGTGTCGTTCCCTGTGCCGCCGGTCAACGTATCGTTCCCGGCACCGCCGACCAGGGTGTTGTTCAGGGTGTTGCCGGTGAGAGTGTCATTCCCCCGCCCCCCGATGATCTGTTCAAAGGTGGTGGACGAGCCGAGGGTCAGCACCAGTCGGCCGGTGGCGACCGTCTGGGCCCCCGGCACCGAGAGGTCGACAACGGCGGCGGTCAGCGCGGTGGAGGAGAAATCGAGCGTGTCAATTCCCCCGCCGCTTTCATCGAGCAGATCGGTCCCCTGGTTGGGGTCGAGCTGGAACTGGGAGCTGTCATTGCCGGCTCCTCCCACCAGGCGATCATTCCCAGGCCCACCGACCAGCACATTGGCGAGGGAGTTGCCCGTCAGTTGGTCATTGCCGGAACCGCCCAACACGTTCTCGAAAGCGGTCGCCGAGGAGAGTGTGAGTGTCAGGTTCGGGTTGACCACCTGGGGGACCGCGAGACCCAGATTGAGGACGATGGGCTGACCGACCGTCTGCGAGAAATCGAGGGTGTCGACGCCGGCGCTGTCGGTGGCGAGATCGACGCCGGCGGCGTTGGTCGTGTCGAAGAGGTAGGTGTCGTGGCCCGCGCCCCCCACCACGGTGTCATTGCCGCCCTGGCCGGTGAGGGTGTCATTCCCACCGCCGCCAGTGAGACTGTCGGCTCCGTCATCCCCGAACAGGCAGGCGGGACGGGTGATGGTGCTGGCGACCGTCACCACGTCATTCCCCGCCTGGGCGAAGACCACAAGCCCCCCGGTGGGGGCATAGGTTCCCACCACGGTGCCATTGACGGAGACCGCGATGTTGGTCCCCGACGGATTGAGCAGGATCAGGTCATTCCCCAGGGTGCCGCCGACGTAGAGGTCGGTCAGATCGGGGTTGTGCAGGCCGGGCTGCAGCAGAGCAGTCTTGATGGAGATGGACTTCGAGGTGGTCGTGGTGCTGCCGACATCGTCGATGACGGTGATCGAGAGCGTATAGGTTCCCTCCCGGGTGTAGACCTTGGATCCGTAGACCACCCCTTCGCCGTTGCGTTCCTCCACCCGGCCCGGCGAGACGGTGCCATCTCCCCAGTCGATGAAGGCTGTATGGGTGTCGCTGACACCGGGATCGGCGAATTTCAACTGGTAGGCGAGTGTCTGCCCCCGGACAGCAGCCTCGGGGCCATCGAGCCGGCCCAGACTGGGGGGAGCATTGAGGACCGTCAAGGTCATCGTGTCGGTGACGGTGCTGACACCATCGGTGAGGGTCACCGTGACGACGAACGCCCCCTCATTGACGTAGCGGTGGGTGTTGGCGATGGTGCCGCCGTTCGTTCCCGAGATCGGGCTGAGCAGCCCATCCTCGAGGAAGGTTCCGTCTCCCCAGTCAATCGTCATGCTGAGCAGGCTGGCATCGACCGGCCCGTTGTAAAACCCCGTCTGCAGGCGTACGAGATCCCCTTCCAGGACATTCCGGTCGAGGCCTGCGGAGAGTTCCAGCAGGTCATTCACGCCGACGAGGAAGACCTTTTCGAAACTCAGTCCCTTCAAATCGGTCGTGCGGATGCGAATCGAGTATTCCCCCTGGAGCTCATGATCGGGCACCACCGCGGTCCGCAGTTGATTCCCCACGATCGAAAACCGGGAGTTGCCGCTGTCCCCTGTGCCCGCCACCAGGGTGTAAGTGAACGCGTCGCCAATGTCGGCATCGGTCGTGCTGAGAGTCCCCACGGTTGTCCCGACGGGGGAGTTCTCATTCACCACGGCGGCCGACAGAGTGATGTCGGTGGGGGTTGTGTGGATGACATGGCACCACAATTCGCGTCCGGGAGCCGGTGCCTGGGCCGAGAAGAAGAGTTGCCCATTCGCCTCCACCAGTTCGAGGGGAAACGAGTCGGACGCACCCGGAGCGATGTCGGCGACCAATCCTGTTCCTGATGCAGTGCCGTTGCTCCGCCACAGTTCGTACCCAGACACGCCGTTGTCGGCGGTGAAGTAGAGCCAGCCGTCGGCATTGACGAGCTGATTGGGATCGCTGGAACCAGCGGGGTTGAGATCGGCCACCTGCACCGTCCCGGCGGAGGTTCCATCGCTGCGCCAAAGTTCCACGTTGGTCAGCCGGTCGGTCGCCGAGAAGAACAGGGTCGCGTTGACGTTGGTCAAGTGGCGGGGGTAGCTGGACCCGGCGGCATTGATGTCGCGGACCAGAATCGTACCTGCCGAAGTTCCATCACTGCGCCAGAGTTCAAAGCCCGAGCCATCGGAGCTGGTGAAAAACAGCGTTCCGTTGACATCGGTCAGTCCATCGGGATAGCTGGATCCTGAGGGGTGAATGTCGTTCACCAGGGTGGTGGTTGTTCCGTCGGTCACCCACAGTTCGCGACCGTGGCTCCCGTCGTCGGCCGTGAAGAAGAGTTGACCGTTCACAGCGGTCAATCTCCCGGGACTGCTCGACCCTCCGGGTTGGATGTCGGCGACCAGCAGCGTACCGGCTGAAGTCCCGTCACTCTTCCAGAGTTCGACTCCCAGAGTCCCGTCAGAGGCCGTGAAGAACAGGGTGTTCCCCACCGCCGTCAGGCTCCAGGGGAAGCTGTTGCCGGTGGGGTTGATGTCGGCCACCAAGCTCGTCCCACTGGAGGTTCCATCGCTGCGCCAGAGTTCGAAACCATTCGCTGAATCGCGGGCGGTGAAATAGAGAATTCCATTCAGGTTGGTCAGGTTTTGGGGCAGACTCGACCCCGTCGGGTGGATGTCCCGGACCAGAAACGTCCCGCTGGAGGTGCCGTCGCTGGTCCACAGTTCATACCCGTTCCAGCCATCGTCGGCCGTGAAGAACAGGCGGCCGTTGACGTTGGTCAGATTCTGCGGGCTGCTCGACAACACCCCGGGAACGATGTCGGCGACCAGCTCGGTTGTGTCTTCACTTCCCTGGGACTTCCAGAGTTCGCGGCCTTGACCAAACACGCTGGCGGCGAAGAAGAGTGTGCCGTTGACGTTCACCGCGGATTCGGGATAGCTCGACTGGGTCGTGTCATCGATGTCGCGCACCAGCACGGTTCCGGTGGAGGTGCCGTCGGTGCTCCAGAGTTCAAATCCATTCGGACCCGAGGTGGCATTGAACAGCAGGCGGCCGTTGAGCAGTGCGAAGCCGGCGAAGCTCTCGTAGATCGATGACGCGGTGGGATGGAGATCGATGAGCAGTGACGTTCCGGCCGAAGTGCCGTCACTGACCCACACTTCGCGATCAGACACACCGTCCGACGCGCTGAAAACCAGGGTCCCATTCGCATCGAACAGATCATACGGATCACTGCCGCCAGCCCCCGGGACAATGTCGCTGACCATGACGGTCCCGGTCGGGGTGCCGTCGCTGCTCCACAATTCGCGGCCTCTCGAACCATCGGCCGCGCTGAAAAAGAGAGTTCCTGAGACATTCGTGAGTTTCAGGGGAACACTGTCTCCCGTGGGATGGAGGTCCCGCACCAAGGCGGGCATGCCGGCTCCGGGAGCCGCCTTCCAGAGCTCTGTACCCCGCACGAAGTCATTGGCCGCGAAAAACACTTCGCCATTCATCTCGGTCAGCCCCACCGGCAGGCTGCCCGGAATCCCGGGGACAATGTCCCAGGCTGACAGCCCTCCGCCTGGGAGGGGGTCGTAACTCCACAACTCCCGGCCAGTGCTGGCACTGCTCGCGGCGAAGTAGACCTGCCCGGCGACTTCCACCAGGTCGGTCGGGTCACTGCCGCCGGGACCGGGGTTGACTTCGACCAGCGCCGGTGTGGCGGTGGGGCCGGTCAGGGTCCAGAGTTCCCGACCCTGCACACCGTCATTTGCCGTGAAGTACAGGGTTCCCAGCACATTGGTCAAATACCGGGGCTGGCTCTGCCCGCCGAGGTTCAGATTGGCCACCAGCATGGTCCCCGCTCCGGTCCCGTCGCTGGTCCACAATTCCACGTCATTCGCCCCGGCTTGGGCGGCGAAATACAACTGCCCGTTGACATTGGTCAGGAACGCGGGATTCGAATCTCCCATGCCGGGAAAGATGTCCTTCACCATGACGGTTCCCGCCGAGGTTCCGTCGGAGGTCCACAACTCGTTGCCATGCACTCCGTCATCGGCACTGAAGTACAACACGCCATTCAGATTGGTCAGGTAGCGCGGCGCCCCCCCCGCCAGACCGGGGTTGATGTCGCGGACCAACACCGTCCCGGACGACGTTCCGTCGGTCCTCCACAACTCATTGTCAATGTCCTGACTTGAGGCCAGGAAGTAGAACGTTCCATTGACCTCGGTGAGCTCCCGGGGAAACGACGAGAATACCCAG
The DNA here is from genome assembly GCA_046318755.1 of Planctomycetaceae bacterium. Taxonomy (GTDB): domain Bacteria; phylum Planctomycetota; class Planctomycetia; order Planctomycetales; family Planctomycetaceae; genus UBA10511. The sequence continues at coordinate 2,213 of JBKCTR010000502.1, read as the reverse complement.
GCTTCGATGTCCTTCACCAGGGCGGCCGACAGCAGGGTGCGTGATTCGAGGGCTTCACAGGGACGGCGGCGGACCGCTGGGCGGCGGATCGACGACCGACTGTTACGGCAACGGGCGAACGCTTTGCGAATGAACTGGCCGAAGCGGAAACGCAGCATGGCAGAGTGATTCCCGGGGATGCTGTTGAGGACGGCGGGCGGAACTCATCTCGGCAATCCCGGACGCTGCTGCGGGGGGATGGACGTTGCTGGTGTTCACGTCTGGAGCGTTTGTTCCGTCTTTCGGCTATAAGACAAATGCAGTCAAAATGCAAGAATGCCTGCCCAGGAACACGACACCGTCCCCTGCTCGGCTGCGACCACCTTCGGTCTGCAGGCGGTCGCTTCCCTGGATGACGGTCGTCCGTACGCATCTTCGGGGTGGCAGTGCGGCGCTTCGCTGCGGTTGTCTCGGGGGGGCGTCGACAGTGCGGCCGGGTCGTCGCCATCCTTCCCTGGGCTGGTGACGCGGCGATCGAGGTCGGCTGGACCTGTGGTCCGGCCCACCTCGCGTGGCCTTCCGATACGTCGCCCTCCATCAGCAGCCTGCGTCCCGTCGGAAGGGAACCGGCCGGGACAGGCCAAGTCACTCACGTCGGAATCAATCGGGACTGTCCGTGATGACCTCCGGAAGTTCCGCGAAAACACGGACGGCACGCTGGACAAATTCCCAACCACACCCGAATCTTGCCTTCTGAAACACTGGTCTTCCTTCCTGTGGCGGATTCTCTTGATCATGGCAAGGCTGTCTGTGTCCACCAGTTCCTCTCGATCGGACAATCTCCCGACGGACCCCGCCCCCCGGCTGCTGGCGGCTGGAATCGATGTTCGCGCATTCGATCCCCCTCCGCTGTCGCGGGATCTCTGGTCCCCGATCGAAGACCGGGTGCTGGCGGTGCGGGGGGCCCATGATCGCTGGGAGTTCGCCTGTGCTTTGACGCAGCGGTGTGGACAACGGCTGGAGGCGGGAGAATCGGTCGCGGACCTACAGGCCTGGCTGCGGCACCCGGCCGTGGTCCGGCTGTTGAAAGACCGCCGGGATGTGCGGATGGCGGTGATCGACACATCGCTGCCGATCCCTCTGCTGGCACGGGTGGCCGAGGTCCGGCGGCGGTTGGCGTGGTGGTGGCCTGGGCGGCTGTGGAATGCGGAACGGGACCGCGTGCTGGTGCAGACGTGCGAGACCTGGGCCGCCGCGGTGAACCGCGGGACCCCGGTGACCGCCCTGCTGGAGGAACCGGTGCGGACCCAGGTGCGGACTGCACGAGACGAGCAATTGCAACAGCGGGGCTGGCTGTCGCAGATGGTGCGGAGACACCGCAAGTGGGTGGTGTGGGGACTGCTGGCAACCGCGTTGTTGTATGCCGTCTTATGGACCCGGCTGGCGAGGGTGGGCCCGTCGAAGGGTTGGCTCGATGCGGTGGATGCGGTGGATCAGGCCACCCTGGCGATTCCCTATGAACAGCGTGCCTGGCCGTTGGTGCGTGCCTTTTGGGAACCCGACACCTGTCAGATCGAGACTCCCTCGTTGTTTGTCTGTTCCGCCTGGGCCGCAGGTCCGACCGACCCGAACTGGCCGGAGGCCCGCGCCAAACTGGAATCGATCGGCGACTCATGGGAGTGGCTGTTGCATGCGTCGCGCAGTTCTGGCTCTATTCCGTCGACAAAAACGGCCAGGAGGATACTCGCGACTGGAACACGCAGAATGCCGAAAGGCCATGCATCCCGGCGATTTGCGGCTCGGGGAGGTCACTGAGCCGAAGTTGCCCTCGCCGGCCGACCGACTGGAATGAGTTGCCGGGTTAGGATAGCCACGGTCGGCGGCTCACGCCAAAAAATGCCCTGACCCCTGTTGTCGTACCTAGTTGTTCTGCTCTCTGGCCGAATGCCTCGAGGTGTGTGCCACTACCCCTTCACCGAGCCATTTGTTAAAGAGCGTTTCGAAAGCCTGCTTCACATTCGGCTTACCGAACCCCCATTGCACCATACACTCATTGGCAACCGCTCTTCCAAGAGGAGTTATTCGATAGCCGGCAGTACCCATAGGCGAATTCAGATCGATAGCCAGCAATGATTCCTCTGTCCATTCTGCAAGCTCAGCAGAGAGAAGTCCAAGTTCCAATAAACGGAGAATCGCTTGCCGCCGGTTTGAAAAGCCAAGAATCTGCCCTGCAT
>JBKCTR010000501.1:0-10829 GCA_046318755.1 Planctomycetaceae bacterium | reverse complement strand
TACCAATCGAGGAACGTGCCAGTCACCCAATGTGATCAGCGTGCCGGGTTCGCCAGTTCCTTGATCGCCGGGTGTTCCAGCAGGAACTTCCGGCGTTGATCGGCGAACTGCTTCAGAGTCAGCCGGCCGGGCCGTCCTTCCGTGGCGGCGGGATCCTGATTGGAAACAGTCCGCTGGAACTCGGCCAGCGACGAGAGCTTGCGGGTGTCGGCGGCCAACTCGGGCTCAATGAGTTTCGCATGACTGGCCACAAGGGGGCCCAGTTTGTTCCAGTCGAGCCATTCCTCGGCAATGGCCTTCACATGGGCCAAGTAACGCCGGCGCAATTCCGGCACAGTCAGCAAACGACTACGCAGCGGCTTGCTGGCATCCTGCGCGCCAACCAGCGGATCCAACTCCACTCCGCCTCCCATTCCGGGACCACCAAATCCACCACCAAATCCACCACCAAATCCACCACCGGGACCACGTCCGCGTCCTTCGCCGCCACGACCTTCGCCACGTGGGCCCCCTTCACGTCCACCCCGGTCACCAGCCCCGGGAGGCGCGTTGTCATCCGGGCGTCGGGGCCGCTGTGGTCGGGCGGGATCTGCCCCCTCGGGTCCGCGTGGTTCGCGTCCCTCGGCTCCGGGACCTCCCTCGGGGCGGCGTGGACGATCTCCCCCCGCACCGCCGCCAGGGCCAAATCCTCCAGGACCTCCGCCGGGACCACCTCCCGGACCACCCGGAAATCCCCCCGGTCCCCCGGGAAATCCTCCCGGAGGACCAAACCCGCCACGACCACCACGGCCCCCCATCATTCCCGGCCCCATGGCGACCTGGAATGTTTCGTTCATGTCGTGGGGCAGAATATGGAATCGCCCGTCGTCATCCAGAAACAGGCTGTAGTCACTCGCCCGCACCCAGTAGCCATCGCCGTTGATCAGCGTGGCCTCGAGTGCCAGGAACCACAACGCACCATCGACATCCAGAATCGGATCGAGCGCTGCTTCCAGTTGGTCCAGCGGCGTCTCGGTCAACACTTTGGTCAGGTTGACCAGGGCCTTCCAACTCTCGTCGCGATCTTTCGTCTTGATCGCGTAGATTTGCTTGTAGCGTTCGACGTCGTCCCCAAGGTACTGCAGGCCCCCCCGGCCACCGGGGCTTCCCGGAACCTTCCAGCGGGCCCCCTTGGCAGTGCTGTAGTGGCGGGAGAGAAAGTCCTTGTTGAATTGCTCGGTGTTCACGTACAGCCCCCAGCTCTCGCCATTGATTACCACCCGCACGAAGTTCGCCCGGGGGGTGGGAATGTACTGACCGGCCACGTGCGAGTAGAGCACGGTGTGCAGAAACGAGGGATCTTCATGCGAATTCAGCAGATTGAGGGTTCGGGCTCCCAGCAGATTCTGCCGCTTGTCAACCAGGTCGAGCGTCACGTTCAGCGATCGCTTGTGACCTGCCCCCACCATGCCAAAAGACGACATCCCCCGAAACTGAATTCCCACCATCGGATAGGTCTTGCCATCGACCGTCAGCGTTGCCGGAACGTCCACATCGGTCCGGTAAAAATCCGCCAGCTCCTCTTCCCACTTCTCGCTTTCGAAATCAATGAAGAGCGTGCGGATGACGTCCTCTGCGTAGAGGTCACCTGCCATGGGCTGCACATCGGACTTCGCCACCTTCGGCCCAGCAGTCGCAGGCTCTTCCTCGCGGCGTCCACCGGGAGGACCAAATCCCCCCCGGCGGCCACCCCGACCTCCCGCCGACTTGCGGGCCTCGGCCCGCTCCTCTGCATTCAACCAGCCGTTCTTGTCCTGATCGAATTCGACCAGCAGCTTGCGTTCCCCACCGCCGGGAGGACCAAATCCGCCGGGGCCACCCGGGCCGCCCGGAAAACCGCCGAATTGGGGAGCGGAAAACTCAAACGACTTCCCCTGCAGTTCTTTCCAATCGTCTTTCTGTGTGTCTTTCAACACGGCCAGGGCCTGCTCGTCGATTTCCCGCCGCGCTTCGGGAGGGAGGAACGGGGGGACCTGATCCAGAAGCTCGTCGATACGCTCACGCTGCTCCTGGGTCAGCTTCAATCGCTCAGCCACGGGGGGCCGACGGAGCGCTCCCGTCCCCGCACGTTGCAAATCGAGCTCACTCAGACGAGTCCACTGCGGCTTCTCGAGCAGTTTGTTCAATTCCTGAAACGCAGCCTGGCCCGCCTGTTCCTGACGGCCCCGCAGAGCGGCGATCTTCTTGTCGCGTTCTTCCGGCTCAAGTTCAAACACCTCCCGGAAATCGAACCCTTCCATCGCCCCCCGCATTTCCCCCTGCAGCTTGTCGACAATCGCCTGCGACTTTTGCTGCTGCTCCGCGCTCAACCCCAGTTCTTTCTGGACCTCGGGAAGGGCCACGAGATTGACCAGCTCGGTTTCCGGCAGCGGCCGCATAAAGGCCGGCATCCGCATCGGCCCGCCAAATCCGCCGGGAGGCCCACCAAACCCACCCGGAGGACCTCCAAATCCACCACCCGGCCCACCCCCTCCGGGACCTCCACCACCGCGCTGACCAAACCCCGCCTGGCCAAATCCCCCAGGACCGGGACGCACCTGACCACCTTCCGGGCCCTCGCGGCGCGGCGCCTGTTCGGCCCCACCGTTGTCATTTGGTCGCCGGGGACGATTGGGGCGATCTTCCTGGGCCCCAGCGCCTCCCACGGAAAGCCCTACAACGGCTGCTGCGAAGGCAGTAATTGCAATTCGTCTCATGCTTGGTCCTCGCTTGGGTTCTGTTCCTACGATCGCTTCAGCTCGACACCCAGAATTCCCTCGGCCTGGCTCAGGTCCACGACGACCTGGGGGAGATCCTTGGCATTTTTCAATCGCACCACATAAATCAGTTCCAGCCCCGTTCCCTGCTTCCACAAACTGGTCTCATGAATATGGTGCTGGTCGCAATAGCGGTTCAGCACCGGATCCACCAGGTCGCCGGGCTTCAACCCCATGGCCACACGCACCATGAGCTTTCCCGAAACCTCCTGGTCGATATCGGTCGTGGGGAGGTCCCACAGATGCGACAGGGACACGGCCGCCAACCCCACCACCAACAACCCCAGGGGAGCCACCCAGAACAGTCCCGCCCCCGCCGCCATCCCCACCACCACGGTGAAGATGACGAAGGCCGTGTCCCGCGTGTCCTCCACCACAGTTCGGAAACGCACAATCGACAGTGCCCCCACCAGGCTGAAGGCCCGTGCCACGCTGCTGCCAATCACGATCGACACCAGCGAAATCAGCACCGACAACAACACCAGGGTCGTCACCAGTCCCGTCGTGGCCGCCCGGTCGCGCCCATGTGAGAAGCGGTAACTCACCGCCACACACAGCCCGCACACCAGCGCCACCAACAGACGGGCCAGCAGGGTCAACACCGTCAGTTTCTCAGGATCAGCGGCAGACGAATTCAGCCAGTCGGGCATGGGACTCGGAGCAAAAAGAACACCAACTTTTCCTTCCAGTCACCTCCCGATCGTGCACAACGCCTGACCGATAGGGATGAAACACGGATCCGGAATGAAAGTCGCGAAGGAACGAACAAAAACACCGAAAATCGCACCAATCCGCCTTCAGACAGCAGGGGTTGGGCGGACTACTCGGCCGGAGCCGGCGGTTCAAACCGCCAGTCTTCATTGAAATACCCCGCTCTCCAGACCACCCCCCCGGTCCCTGACAGGAACTGTGTCCCCTCCAGTGGCTGGTCTTTCAACGCAGGGAATCGCAACACGGCCCAGTCACCCAGCCGCGGATACAGCAGGTAGTTCAATTTCGCGAACTCGCTGGCATGAAACGTATGGCCGCTATTCACCACCACATACTTTCCCCCAGCCCCCCCCCAGGGACTGGGATGGATCAACACGGGCAAATGATTGGCCGCCGAGTACCGCTCGCCATCCACTTCCAGCGTCTCACGGGTCCACTTCAAGGGGAGCCCTGGCAGCGCCTCGGCCAACAACCCGTGGCTGCCCGGATCACCAAACAGAACCAGATGATACTTCTGTCTGTCCGCCTCAGTCACCGCCGTGTCATCGACAATCCGGAGATCCCCCCGCAGATATTGGTTCCAATCGCGGGCAAACTGGTCGAGCGTCGCCATGGCCGCCGCATGCATCTCTGGATTCCACGGGGCACCTGTTCCCCGCACACACAGAAACGGCTCGCAAAAAGCATCATCGATCGGACCCTGCAAACCCGGCCGCTTCCCCACCGAGGAGTGAACCGAGTCGCCCTCGGCCAATTGCCACTTCCCCCCTTCCAGTTCCAGGACAACCGGGCGTTCGCGAGGATGCTCGGCCAGATCAATCTCCAGTTCCCCCAGCCTCACCCGAGGCCGCTCTCCCAAGACCACTTCCGGAGCGAGCTGAAACCGTGTGATGTTCGTGGTCCGTGATACCAGAATCAGTCCGTCCGCCAGCCGCCGCGCCTCGAATTCGGCCCGTTCGTAGTGTTTTCCCAACCGCTGCACTTCCACCCAATGACACCGCGGATACTTCAATGTCCACGTGACAAACCGCACATGGGACGGCAACCGATCGTTCCCCCGGTCGGCAAACGCACCAATCAGCCGCATTTGTTCCCGCATGGTCACTGGATCAATCGTGTGCCCGGTATCGGGTGAGATCAGATTCACCAACTGCAGCCCCTCGCGCCGATACGCCTGCCCCATCAGCACATGGGCATCGAAGAACACATCCTTCGCCCCCATGCAGGCGATGGCTGGAACCATGCTGCCATTCGCGGCATAGTCGACCGAGTCGAGCATGTGCAGTCCCAGTTCCTGATGGTCTGGCAACTCCCCGACGCGCACGAACGACTCCAAGGGTGTCTCCGAGAACCGATGGGTGTCGACGTAGCCGCAATAGGGTCCCAACGCCACAAACCGATCGGGATGCTTCAGCCCCAGATGCCACGTTCCCGAAGCTCCCATCGACATTCCACGGAGGACGATCCGATCGCGATCAATCGGATACTGCCGACAGACCGCCTCAATCGCCTCAAACACATCGGTCTCCCCCGCCCAGCGATAGCAGTTCTCCACCCGACCGAGGGGATGGAGTTCAAGATAGGGCTCGTCGAGAGAGACTCCCCCCGCCGCCCCCTCCTGAAAACGGCCCATGAAACGCAGCTCGCTGATCCCGACCGGACGCGTGCTTCCATGCAGGACCACATCGAGCCGCAAGGGACGCCCCCCCTGCAACGCACGAGGGACCACCAACCCAAATGGCTGCACAGAACCATCCACCCGCGACCGATAGCCCCGCACCACCTTTCCCAACTGCCCACCCCACGGAAGCTCTCCCTGCTCCAGGGCGGCCAACCGCTCGGCTCCCTTCGTCAAGGCGGTCTTCAGCAATTGCACATCGGCCGGCTCAAACCGGGTGTCGTACCGCAGTGCCCACGCCACCCCCTTGGCAAACACCGCCGCGTCGGCGACCCGATCTTGCTCGGCCTCACTCGATGCGGCCGCCCACATTGGCCTGAGGGCCGTTTCCTGTCTCGCAACTTCCTCACGAAACTGCTGCCATTGCTCGGCCGTTAGTCCCGCGGGAATGTCCTGGGGCTCCTCGGCCGACCCCACCTCGGCCGCGCCAATAAAAAGTATCAGCCCCAGAATGATGTTCTGGAATCGCTGCCAGCAACTCGGCAGATTTCTTGCGCAAGCCACCAATCGCATCATCGTGAATCCTCCCATCGCTATTCCCCCAACCCTCCGACCCTTCACCCAAACTTCACAGAGACTACAGGTGCATATGTGCAGACGTCAACCATGCCCGATCTCGGTGTTCAACCTGTCTTGGAAACCAACGACATCCTCCCGCTGAGCCTCAAGATGGGCAGTCTGCACAGACCGCATGGATTTGAGAAAATACTCTTGCCATTCTCGAACTAGCGGAGCCTGGGGGTGCGATCACGCGGCTCCCCTTGTTGTTTCGATGGATTCTGCAGGGGATTGCGGACGGACGCAACGAATGGCAAACCGGTCTGGCCGGTTTCGCCCTCTCGTCTTAAGATTCCGACCCCATAGTGGAGCCTGGCCCTCGGGGCCACCTTCGGAAGGATGGATTCGATGAGCCGGAACGTGAATGGAATGGCCGCCCTGCTGTCGTCACTGGTCCTGATGGGCTGTGTGTCTTCGCAGCACACCCGGCTTCCCACCCTGGGCTACAACCGCCCGGATGTGGAACGGAAATCGTACGAGTACTTTGATCCGGCCCCCGACCGTGATGCCGGTCCAACCATCGAGCGGCCTCGCGGATTTGAAACGCAGCGTTCCGAACCGCGACGTATCCGGGAAGCGGCTGGCAATCAGACCGCGTCGGGAGTTCGGTCGGGATTGCGCCCTTCGGCAGCCAAGTATCCCGACAGTGTGGTGCAGTAGGCCGGTTTCAGGTCGTCTTACCTGAAGGCGCCTGGTCGAAACTGGCCATTTCCACGGCCTCAAGACGCGGCGGCCTGTGTTCGCCCCCACCCAACCACGGCAAGAAGCCGGTTTGTTTGGCTGCGTTCCGCGCGGTTTGGACTGCGAAATCCCAGTGGCGACAGTCCCATTTTTCGCTGCCCCGCGCCACATCGATCCCGGCTGAAGGCCGGGGTCTTGGCGGCGAAGTAAGCTTCGTCTGAGGATGCATTGGGGCCTTACCGCTGCTCGGCGAAGACGTGGATGTGCACGCACAGACCGTGACTTATTTCTGTAAACGGTCGACCGCACGCTCAACTGCTGACCAGCAGCCGGGATCACTCAGCGGGCTGGTTCTCTCGGCCCGGTTGCCGTGTGTCGGAGCAGATCATGGGCGGTACCGCGGCGGTATCACCGTGCGGACTGGATCATCTGACACCCCGCCTCGGTCACCGCGTCCCCGCTTTCATCGACGCCTCGGATTGTCACTAAAAATCGCCCACGAGATCGCGACCAGCGCGGCTTCCCAGCGCCTGCCAGACCCGCACATCGATGTTGTTGCTGAAATTTCGGACTGAACCGTCCATCAGCAGGGCGTGCACCAACCCCACGTGGTAGCTGCGTGCAGGGATGATGCCGAATGTGGGATTGGTTGAAGTCCCTTCGCGGCTGGAACTGACGTCAATATCGTAAGCGATGCCATCAACCGTACGGGGAATGACGGTGTTGGGTCCGAACAACGTGGTAAAGCCTGTGTGAATGGCCCGTCCACACACCCATTCGGTATGTCCATTGAGAGGCGACCATTGCCCTCCCTGGGTGTAGTCCGAGGCGACAGCCTGAGGGGTGGCCGGCTCCAGGGGGACGGGGGTGGTGTCGTGGAACCGGGGGGTGTAAGCCTTCACTTCGGCCAGCGCGATGGTGTTACTGGTTCCATCGAGAAAGTCGGCGGTGGAAATGCTGCTGTTGGGGGCAAACGCACCGGCATTCGGAGTGCGGTTGACGGGATCGAACACGAGATACCGCCCCACATTCAACGCATAGTTCAACGGGAAGTGCTCGGGAGTGCCGGTCGTCGCATTATTGCGCGACCGGGCATTCACTTCATTCGGACAAATGAGGACGGGCACTTTCATGGCAGCAGGACCGAACGGGGGAAAAGCCCCGGTGTTCACCGGATCATGATATCCACGGGAGAAGTTGATGTTGCTGTAAATCGTCCCGCCGTCGAGGAAAGGGAGCAGGGCCGCCTGGGCGGACCAGGGAGGCTGACCGGGAAACTGTGCCGAGACCGCTCCCGATGATGGCAGAAACCGGTGGGTATCGAGGTAGTTGTGAATCGCCAGCCCGAGTTGCTTGAGGTTGTTCTTGCACTGGGTTCGACGGGCGGCCTCGCGTGCCTGCTGGACGGCTGGCAGCAACAGGGCGACCAGAATCCCGATGATGGCAATCACCACCAGCAACTCAATGAGGGTGAATCCAGGTCGGCGGCAAGGAACGCGGTTGGGCATGGATCGGGGCGTGGCAGGTGCACTGAAGACTGAGAACGCGTCGCGAGTTGATACTGAGATTCAGTCTCAACAAAGACAAGTTTAGCCGCCAATGACTGGAAATCAAGAGAAACTGCCCGAACCCGTCCGTTTTCCTGGCCACCAAGCCACTTGACGAAAACACCGTCCCGGGATTGGCCCGAGACGGTGGCCAATTGTCATCCTTGCGGCAAAATGAACACAACTACACCGACACCGCCTCCAGCGCCTGGTGCAGGTCGTCAATCAGATCCTGCACGTCCTCGGTCCCAATCGACAACCGCAGGTAATCAGGAGTCACCCCCGTCGCCTGCTGTTCCTCCAGCGTCAATTGCTGATGTGTGGTGGAATTCGGATGGATGATCAGGCTCTTGCTGTCGCCCACATTGGCCAGGTGAGAGAAGAGCTTTACATGGTTGATCAACTGCCGGCCATTCTCACGCTGCTGCGTTGGTGTCGCCCCCTGGATCCCAAAACCCAGAATCGCCCCGCAACCGCGCGGCAAATACTTCTTCGCCAAACTGTGAGACCGGTGCCCCTCCAAACCGGTGTAGTTGACCCACGAGACCTTGGGATGCGTCTGCAGGAACCGGGCCACGGCCAACGCATTGCTGCTGTGGCGTTCCATCCGCAGATGCAGTGTCTCCAGTCCCTGCAAAAACAGAAACGCGTTGAAGGGACTCATCGCAGGCCCCAGATCCCGCAAGAGCTGCGTGCGAATCTTCAGGATGTAGGCGATGTTCATCGGGCCGAAGGTCTCGAAAAACTTCATGCCGTGGTAACTGGGATCCGGTTCGGTCAACTCCGGAAACCGCCCATTGTCCCAGGGGAAGCCCCCCTTCTCCACGATGATCCCCCCAATGCTCGTTCCATGTCCGCCGATAAATTTGGTGGCGCTGTGAATCACCACGTCGGCCCCATGCTCGAAGGGTCGGCACAAAGCGGGTGACGCCAGCGTGTTGTCGACAATCACGGGCAGTCCATGGTCGTGGGCAATCTTGGCGATCGCTTCGAAATCGGGCACGTCCAGCCGCGGATTCCCAATGGTCTCCATGTAAAATGCCCGGGTGTTCCGGTCGATGGCCCGGCGGTAGTTGTCGGGATCGCTGCCATCGACGAAGCGCGTCTCGACGCCAAACTTCGGCAGCGTGTAATGAAACAGGTTGTACGTCCCCCCATACAGGCTCGACGACGAGACAATGTTGTGCCCCGCGTGGGCGATGTTCATCACCGCCAGCGACTCGGCCGCCTGCCCCGACGCCACTGCCAGGCCCCCCGAGCCCCCTTCCAACGCCGCGACTCGCTGTTCCAGCACATCACAGGTGGGATTCATCAAACGGGAATAGATGTTCCCAAACTCCTGGAGGCCGAATAACCGGGCCGCATGATCGCTGTCATGAAACACGTACGACGTGGTCTGATAGATCGGAACCGCCCTGGAGTTGGTGGTGGGGTCGGGCTGCTGACCGGCGTGCAGGCACTTGGTGGCGAAACGCATTTTTTCGGAACTCATGGCGTCAGTGGGAAGAAACGATCCGGAGGAACGGGAAATGATCCCCGAGGGACACGGTCCCCAAGGAGAAACAGACTGGGGGGGAGCAGACTGGGGAACAATCCCGCTGCCAGACCGCTCCTCTTGGGCCTACGACAGTACTGCGCCGGTGGGGTAAACTGAAGCGGGGTCAACAAACATCCCCTGGGCCACTCTCCCACGGTCTCCCACCACCACAGCAGCCCGCTGACATGCGATTACGCACGGCCACGGAACACGACGCGGCCAGCCTGGCCGCCCTTTACCACGATACGATTCATCGGGTGAATTGCCACGACTATTCCCCGGCCCAGTGTGACGCCTGGGCCCCGCCCGAATCGCGGCAGCCCGAGGGGTGGATCCGCAAACAGGCCAACCGCCTCACACTGGTGGCCGAAGAAGCTGGTCAAATTGTGGGCTTCGGAGAACTGGAGCCCGGCGGACACATTGACTGCTTCTACGTGCATCACGCCTGGCAGCGCCGGGGGGTCGGACGGACCTTGTTGGCCGGTCTTGAAGCGGCCGCCCGGCAACAACAAGTCACCCATCTGTTCCTTGAGGCCAGCATCACCGCCCAGCCATTCTTTTTGGCGTTGGGGTACTCTTTGGTCCGACACCAACAGGTCGCTCGCCGCGGGGAAGTCCTGTCGAATGCCGTGATGGAGAAACGGCTGGACTAGTCATCGGCGGAAGGCCCGGCAGGCGACGATAGCCGGCGGGTGCACACCGCCCATTGCCCAAAGTTCTCTTCGATTTCCACCTGGAGCTCGGTCATCCGGGCCAGATCGGCGGCGGGGAGACGCTGCAGCAACTCCCCGGCGAACCAGTCGGCCAGTAATTCGGCCGTGGTGTTGGCGACGGGGAGCAGCCGACAGTCTTCGCGGGGCAAAACCCAGCGACGGTTCTCGAACCGCACCTCAACCTCACGTTCCCCCGCCTCGACACGAATCTGCGGATGCCGTGTCGGGAGCAGCAACGAATGATCAAGCTCCGCCACAATCGCCTGGGCGGTGTCCCGCAGCGCGATGAAATCGAAGACATAGTGGTTGGGGTCCAACGGCCCGGCCAGCTCCACCGCCACCCTCCAATTGTGGCCGTGCAGGCGTTCGCAAATGTTGCCGTTGAACGTAATGAAATGCGCGGCACTGAAGACCAAATGATCTTTGGTGACCCGCACTCGGTAGTGCGACGAAGACGACATGCAGACAGTGTGTGGCAAAGAGAGCGGTTCGTCCGACGGAAGGCCGGGGGTAAGGCGGCTTGAAAACCCGCGGGACCGCTCCCCCATTCCACAGCAGGATCGACCCATTCCTGGAGGGGGCAACGCCACGAAGTCTTCCAGACGCCGA
>JBKCTR010000500.1:0-5476 GCA_046318755.1 Planctomycetaceae bacterium | reverse complement strand
TTGTCGACCACCTTCGGATCGTTGCACTTCACCACGATGGTGGGGGGCTCGGTCGCCACCTGGGTGGCATAGTAGATGCGGGCTTCGCGGTTGGCCCGCATCGGCGGATGGTTGCGCACCACCGCCTGCCGCACCAACTGGTTCAGACGGCTGGTCGAGACCCGCATGCGGGCCTGTTTGGCGATGGACTGCGCCAGGTTGATCAGCCGCTTGACGCTCATCGGCTCCTTCGCAGTGATGAAGGCGATGGGGGCGAACCCCAGTGTGCCGAAGCAGTGCTGGATATACTGGGTCCATTTCTCGGTGGTCATCTCGGCTTCCTGGCCCAGATCCCACTTGTTGACCACGAAAATGCACGGCTTGTATTCCTCGGCAATCTCCCCCACAAGCTGCTTGTCGACCATCGAGATGGTCTGCGAGGCATCGAGGAACATCAGCACCACGTCGGCCCGCCGCACGCTGCGCAGCGAACGGGTCAGGCTGTAGAACTCGATGTCGTTGGCGAGACTCTTCTTTTTACGGACCCCGGGGGTGTCGATCGCCACGAACCGCTTGCCATCGAGATCGAACCGGATGTCGACACTGTCGCGGGTGGTGCCGGCGACTTCGCTCACAATCATCCGCTCAGTCTGCGCCAGAGCGTTGATGAAGGTGCTCTTCCCCACGTTCCGGCGTCCCACGATCGCCAGTTTCAGTTCCGGATCGGCACTGATCTTCTCTCCCTCGATGTCCTCATCTTCAGCCGGGGGAGGGAGCAGGTCGAGAATTTTCATCAGCAGCCGGTCGCGGTTCCGCTCGGCGGTCACGCTGGTGGCGACCATCGGCACATCCATCAGGGTGAAGAACTCGGGGGCCATCGACTCGTACTTTTCGCTGTCGGCCTTGTTGACCACCAGCAGCACCCTCTTGCCCAGAGGCCGCAGCCGGCGGGCGACTTCATGGTCGAGCGGCACGACCCCCGCCTGGGCATCGACTACGAACAGAATCAAATCGGCCTGCTCGAGCCCCGCCTGGATCTGTCGTTCGATGTCGGCACTGAGATCATCGCTGTCGACAATACCGATCCCTCCGGTATCGACCAGCTCGAAGTACCGCTCACCGGCCTGCATGAGGTAGGTCACCCGGTCGCGGGTCACACCGGCCGTGGGATCAACAATCGAGATCCGCTTCCGTGCCAGCCAGTTCATGAGTGAACTTTTGCCGACGTTCGGACGACCAACAATCACAACCTGGGGAAGCGACATGAACTCACAACCTGTCAAAAATGCTGCGGAACCGTGATTGTACGCCGATGGGTCCCGGCTTTACAGTACGACCCCGCGGTCCGTTTCGTCTTCTTCTGATCTCCCGCATGCTGCCCCCTCCTGCCGACGATTTCGAGGTCGAACTGACCCGTTGGGGGCCGGGATCCTCGGCCCCCCGTCCGTCGCTGGCCGATTCGCAAGCCTACTGCCGTTATCTCGCCACCGGGCACTACGAGAATTTCCCCGTCGTGTCGCTGCTGTTGCCCCGCCCCCTGCACCAGCATTTCTACAACGTCTACGCCTATTGCCGCTGGAGCGACGACCTGGGCGACGAGACGGGAGAGCCCCAACGGGCCCTGGAGTTGCTGGGTTGGTGGCGTGGGGAACTGGAGGTCTGCTACACCGGCCAGACCCGGCATCCGGTGTTTGTGGCACTGGCCGAGACGATCCGGGAGTTTGACATCCCCCGGCAGCCTTTGTTCGACCTGATCTCGGCCTTCGAGCAGGATCAGACCGTCCGGGAATACGAGACCTATTCCCAGCTTCTCGATTACTGCCGCCGCAGTGCCGACCCGGTTGGACGGCTGGTGCTGGCGCTCTGTCGACGGGCCACCCCCGAGAATTTCACTTGGTCCGATTCAATCTGTACAGGACTGCAACTGGCGAATTTCTGGCAGGATGTGGCCCGGGATTTCGACATTGGTCGCATTTACCTCCCCCAGGAAGATCGCGAGCGGTTCGGCTACACCCGTGAGCTTTTCCACCGCCGCGAGACCAACGGCCAATTTGTGGAATTGATGCGGTTCGAGGTCGACCGGGCCCGCCACCTGCTGGCCCCCTGGAAGGGGGCACGCGAGCCAGAGTTGGCACAGTTTCCGTTTCGGGTGCAGGTCGATCTCGAGCTGTTCGCTCGAGGGGGAGAGCGGATTCTGGATCGAATTGCCGCGATTGGGTATCGTGTCTGGGATCAACGACCCACAGTTGGCCGCTGGGATGCCGCCGAGCTGATGGTGAAGTGCCTGGCCCACGCACTGGTTCGCCGTTGGCGGGTACGGAGCTAACGGCTGCGGAGTTCACAAGAGTTGGTCCGCCGGGACTTCCGCGAAGGTTCCCCCAAGCGGTTCTGGCCTGGCGAACCGGTCAAGGCTCGCAAATTGGTTGTTCCTGCTCAGTCGGTCGCCTTCCCTTCACCTGATGGGCCTGTCGCGTGTCGCTTGCCGAGTCGTACCAGTGCTGTGAGAGCCTGGCCCGCCAGACCGGGAAGAACTTCTTTTATTCGTTTTTGACGCTGCCGCGAGACCGTTTTCAGGCGATGTGTGCGCTGTATGCGTTCATGCGCATCACCGACGATCTGGGGGACAGCCAGGCCCCGGTGGCCGAGCGGATCGCTGCCCTGCACGCCTGGCGCGACAGTCTGGCCGAAGTCTGCGCCACGGGGCAGTCAGACCATCCCATCCTCCCCGCCGTGGCCGACATGCTGCAGCGGTACCAAGTGCCGGTCAAGTACCTCACCGACGTCATCACCGGGGTCGAGATGGATCAGCAAACGGTCGCGATCGAGACCTTTGCCGAGTTGGAACGGTACTGCTACCACGTGGCGGGAGCGGTCGGGCTGGCATGCATCCACGTGTGGGGCTTCCACGACGAACGGGCCGTACCTCACGCGATCGACTGCGGCACCGCCCTGCAGCTCACCAACATTGTGCGCGACGTCCGCGAAGACGCCTTGGCGGGCCGAGTCTATCTTCCCGCCGAGGATCTGCGGCAATTTGGGGTGCGGCCCGAAGAGTTGCAGGCATCGCACCCCTCACCGCAGATGGTGGAGCTGTTGCGGTTCGAGTCGGCCAGGGCGCGCGACTATTACCGCCGGTTGCAGCCGCTGTTTGGGTATCTCGATCCCCCGGGGCGTCCCATACTCGACACGATGGTCAGCATCTACGGCGGATTGCTCTCCGAGATCGAACGCCGGCAGTACGATGTCTTCTCCCGCCGCGTCGAGCTGGGGAAGGCCCGCAAGCTCTTCTCGGTGGCACAGTCGCTGGTCCGGCACAAGTGGCGCATGCTCTTCGCGCCCGCCGGTTGAGCGAACCGGTCCGCCTCATCGAGTGTCTCTCCGAGCAGGGCACCACCGCGGGTGCCGCTGTCACGACACACTCTCCTGCGCCAAGTCATGCGACAACTCTCTCCCTCACAGCAGGGGGCCCTCACGGAACTGCATGGCTGCCTCGCCATCAACCCCATCGCTTGGCTGAGCAGCGATCGGGGGGCGGGGCGGACGACGGTGCTGCAGCGATTATGTCAGGAGTCCGGCGGGCACTTCGTCCCTCTCGCCAATCTCGTGCGGCAGATGCGCACGGCCAATCCTCTGGCTCTCGATGAGGTGTTCGAACAGATTGTTTCCGAGGCCCTCGTCCGATCTCCCACTGTCGTCTGTGACGATCTCGACCTGCTGCAGGATGTGGTCGATGGCTGTGGCTCGTATCCCCGAAACAACTGGTTGACTGCCGCCCTGCAGTACTGCTGCGAATTCGCCGAGCAGAACGGTCGTCGGCTGATCTTCGGCGTGCAGTCCCCACCACACACCATCCGCGCACGCGGTCATGGCGTGCAGCTGGGGGAATTTTGCGCGGCCGACTACGAGGCCCTGACCCGGGCCATTCTTCCTGCCCAGGTCTGCGACCACTTGGATTTCGCCCGAATCAAGCGGCAGGCCACTCATCTGACGGCCCGCGACATTGCCCAGGCCTGTCATTGGCTGGCCCGCGAAGCGACGCTCTCGACCGAGCAGTTTCTCGACTACCTGACCGCGCACGGACTGACCAGCAACGTCGAACTGACGGGGGTACGACAGGTTTCGCTGGAAGATCTGCAGGGGATGGACGACCTGATCTGTGCACTGGAAACCCAGGTCGTGTTGCCCCTCGAGAATGACGCCCTGGCGGCGGAGTATGGCCTGCACCCCAAACGCGGCGTCCTGTTGCTGGGGCCTCCGGGAACCGGCAAGACCACCATTGGCCGGGCTCTGGCACATCGCCTCAAAAGCCGGTTTTTCCGCGTCGACGGCACCTTTATTCCCGGTACCGACGATTTCTACTGGCGCATCAAGTCGGTCTTTCGACAGGCCCAGCACAACGCCCCGGCGGTGGTCTTTATCGACGATTGCGACGCCATGTTTCAGTCGGGACAGGAACTGGGGCTCTATCGCTACCTGCTGACCATGCTGGATGGCCTCGAGAGTGAAGGCTGCCGGGATGTATGCGTGATCTTCACGGCGATGGAGCTGGCCGACCTGCCCCCCGCGCTGCTGCGTTCTGGCCGGATTGAACTCTGGCTCGAAACCCGCCTGCCCGACAGCGCCGCCCGTCTCCGAATTCTGGAACGGTTGCTGCATGGGGTTCCCGCCGACTTGGCGGACATCGACCTTGCCACTCTGGTTGCCGCCACCGAGGGCTTCACGGGAGCCGATCTGGACCCGGTGGTCTCCGATGGCAAGAAGCTCTTCGTGGCCGACAAGCTGCGTGGCCTTCCGCTGTGCGCCGTCACCGAGTACTTCGTGAAGGCGGCGGAAGAGGTTCGCCGGAACAAGTCGCGCTACGCGGCGGCCAAGGCGGCCGCGCTCGACCGGTCGTGCTGAACCCCGCCGTCCCAAAGCGCATGCGCGTCGGAAAGATCCGTCAAAATGGAGCGGGGGCCTGCCCCCAAGTTGGCAGACCCCCGCTGTGTCATTCGCACCAAGGCCGCAATGGCGCTTAGCGGACGTTTACCCAGGCGCCGCTGGCAGCGCTCTTCAGCACCGCATCACACACCCGCTGGGTTTCGAGGGCGGTGCGGAACGTGGGATCGGCGGGAACTCCCTTGCCGAGCCCGTCGATGAAATCGGCCACCTGGTGAACGAACGAGTGTTCGTAGCCAATCTGCAGCCCGGGGACCCACCAGTGATCCATGTAGGGGTGCTCGCCCCCGGCGTCGGTCACGTGGATCGAACGCCAGGCCCGCAGTTTCCCTTCATCCTTGTGGTCGAAGTACTCGAGCCGGTGCAGGTCATGCAGGTCCCACTTGATCGACGCCTTCTCACCGTTGATCTCGAACGTGTAGAGCGCCTTATGACCACGGGCATAGCGGGTCGATTCGAAGGTCGCCAGCGAGCCGTTCTGGAACCGGGCCAGAAACGCACAGGCGTCGTCGATCTTGACCTGTTCCTTCTTGCCGGTGGCGGTGTGGGTCCGCTCTTT
>JBKCTR010000499.1:0-3772 GCA_046318755.1 Planctomycetaceae bacterium | reverse complement strand
CTGCAGGAGACCCTGCTGTATGGCGTCAAAGGGATGGCCGCCTATGCCCATCATGCCCGCCGGTTGGGCAAGTCGGACCCGGCCGTCAGTGCGTTCATCGAAGAGGCGCTCTTCGCCACCATGACCAACGTCAACTTCGATCTCGAAACGCTGTTCGACATGGTCCTGGAATGCGGTCGACAAAACCTGCGGGTCATGCAGTTGCTCGATGAAGGGCATGCCGAGAAGTTTGGGGCGGCCTCTCCCACCACGGTCTACGAAGGGACCAAGGCTGGCCCCGGAATCCTGGTCACCGGGCACGATCTGCTCGATCTGCAGAACATTCTGGAGCAGTCCCAGGGAACTGGGGTCAATGTCTATACCCACGGCGAGATGCTGCCCGCCCACAGTTATCCGAAGCTGCGGGCGTACCCCCACCTGGCCGGTCATTACGGCGGTCCTTGGCAAAATCAGCAGTTCGAATTTCCGCTGTTCAGCGGGCCGATCGTCGCCACGACGAACTGCGTGCTACTTCCCTGGGACAGCTACAAGGACCGGCTGTATACCACGGGAGTCACCGCGGTCCCAGGTGGCCGGCGGATTCCCGGGAATGACTTCTCGGCGGTCATCGCGCAGGCGAAGCAGTCTCCCAGCCTGCCCGAAAAGAAGGTCCGCGAGTCGACCATCGGCTTCCATCACAACGTCATTCTGGGAATCGCCGACAAGGTGTTGGAAGCGGTCAAGTCGGGGGCGGTCAAGCACTTCTACCTGATCGGCGGCTGTGATGGGGCCGAGTTGGGGCGGAACTACTACACCAAGGCCGCCCACGCCACCCCCAACGAGTCGATCATTCTGACTCTGGGCTGCGGCAAGTACCGGATCCGCAATCACGACTACGGCACAGTGGCCGGTCTGCCGAGGCTGCTCGACATGGGACAGTGCAACGACGCGTATGGAGCGATCCAGGTGGCGGTGGGCTTGGCCCAGGCACTCGGCTGCGGAGTGAATGATCTGCCGCTGACGATCTTGCTGTCGTGGTTCGAACAAAAGGCGGTGGCGGTGCTGCTGACCCTGCTGGCGCTGGGGGTGAAGGGTATTCGGGTTGGTCCGGTTCCGCCAGCCTTTGTGACCCCCAAAATCTTCCAGGCTCTGCAGGAGAAATTCGACCTCAAGCTGACCGAAGCCGAACCTCCCCGCGAGCTGTTCCAGTTGGCCACCTGAGACGTGACGGTCTCTGCCGGGCCGCTGCTCCGTCTGAGAAGCCACGGGGAGGCGGCCCGGATTCGTGTTGGGCACCGGCCAGAGTTCGCTGGTGCCCCCATTCCGCCCGGTTCCTTCCCCAATCTCACGCGGCCGCATGGAAACGATTGACGAAGCGCGTCTCGAGACCGATCTGGAATATCGCTTTCAGTACCTGTGTCGATTCATCGGGTTCGGTCCCGACGAGATGGCCGCCATCCAGCAGATCGCCCCCTCTCTGGGTCCACAGATTCCGGTATTGGTCGAGCAGACCTACACCAAACTGCTGGCG
This sequence comes from Planctomycetaceae bacterium, assembly GCA_046318755.1. Classification (GTDB taxonomy): domain Bacteria; phylum Planctomycetota; class Planctomycetia; order Planctomycetales; family Planctomycetaceae; genus UBA10511. The sequence continues at coordinate 2,262 of JBKCTR010000499.1, read as the reverse complement.
TTTGACGCCACGGCGCGACACTTTCTGCCCCGACAGGCGGGGTTCACTGGCCAGCCTGCGGGGACTCTGGCCGAGTTGAACATGCAGGATCCGCAGATCCAGTTTCGGCGGGAGCATCTGATGCGCTACCTGCTGCATCTGCTGGGTCATGCCGCGGACGCGAAGCTGCCGGTCTATCTCGACATGGTGGGGAAGATGCACACGCCCGCGGCGGGCAACCGCGACATCGTGGTGCCATTGGTGCAGATGAACGCCCTGATGGGGCTCTTGTCGGACCTGGTCTTGGCGGCGTTGGCCGAAATGCCGATCGAGCCGGCCGAGTGCCTGAAGGCCAGCCGGGCATTTCAGAAGCTGCTGTGGATTCAGAATGACTTGATCACCCGGCATTATGCAGCTGGGTGAGGTACGCGTGGACCGTGGTTCGTAGTCCTTGGGGGGGTGTGACACTTCGCAGGATCGGGGGAAAGTGCGTATTCTGGCGATTGGGTCGGACCGAGTGGCGATGGTGGTCCGTCGTTTCGTCACCTCTTCCCCGGGAGCTTGCCGTGTTTTGTCGCGTCGCAGTTTCGGTTCGATTTGTGGTGCTGTGTCTGACCACGGCGGGAATGCTTGGCGCGAGCGAATCACTGCTATCGGCTCAGGAATGGCGGATCAGCACGGTGGCGGGGACGGGAGTCGAGACCGACAATGGGCGGGCGGGCTCGGCCAAAACGGTCAATCTCGGGCAGCCGTTTGGGGTCGAGATTGGTCCGGACGACGCGCTGTACATCACCGAGGTGGCGAATCACCGGGTGTGGCGGTTGGATCGCAAGGCCGGTGAGCTGAAGGTGATTGCCGGGACGGGCAGGAAGGGGTATTCGGGTGATGGCGGTCTGGCCACCGAAGCCGACATGAACGAGCCTTATGAGATTCGGTTCGATGCGGCGGGACATCTGTTTGTGGTCGAGATGCGCAACCATATCGTGCGGCGGATTGACGCCAAGACGGGCCGGATCACCACGGTGGCGGGAACGGGGACGGAAGGGTTCTCTGGAGATGGAGGTCCCGCCATCCAGGCGCAGTTGAAGGTACCGCATGGCCTCGTGCTGGATGGGCGCGGGGGGTTGTATATTGCCGATATTGGCAACAATCGAATTCGCCGGGTCGATCTGGAGACGGGGATGATCGACACCTTCGCAGGCACGGGGCAGCCGGGGTTGGTTCGTGCGGGAGCCCGTGCCGACGAGAGTCCGTTGCCCGGGCCCCGGGCCTTGGCGGTGGGGGACGAGGCGTTGTGGGTGGTGCTGCGGGAAGGGCACTCGGTCTGGCGAATCGACCTGAAGTCTCGCATCCTGCAGCACATGGGGGGGACGGGGAAGGCGGGTTACACAGGAGATGGCGGCCCCGCCCGGGAGGCGACCTTCAACGGACCGAAGGGACTGGCGGTCGATACCCGGGGACGGCTCTATATCGTGGATTCGGAAAACGACGCCGTGCGGGTGCTCGATCCCTCGAACGGGCGGGTGGAAACGATCGCGGGACGGGGCAAAGCCCGGCGATTTTCGGGGGATGATGGTCCCGCCAAACTGGCCGAGCTGGCTCAGCCGCACGGCATCTGCCTCGACCGTGACGGGACGGTCTATGTGGGAGATTCACTCAATCACCGGGTGCGTCAGGTGTGGACCGGGCGATGAAGAATCTCCGGAGTGACCAACGCGTTTGGAAGAGCGGTCGAGTGGGGGAGCCTGCGCCGGGATGTGGCGGCTACTCCAGCAGAAAGACCTGACTGGTGCTCATGAAGGTGGCGCTCCCGCGAGTCAGCGTCAGGCCGTTGGACCCATTCCAGGTCGCGCGGCGGGTCACAAATTGCAGATTGTAGACCCCACGTCCCGAGAGGGTGAGTGGGCCCCACTTGGAGTAGACGGTCCCGGTGAGGGTTCCGTTCCCTTGGGGGCTGCTGATGATGATCGGATTGGTGTTGAAGCGTCGGGTATGGATGAGCATGCCATTGAAGGGACTGGACGAGCTGTTGTAGCCGGTCAGGTTCACCGAGGTGGAGATGGTCACGCTCCCCATCGTCGAGGCACTCGACGGCGTGTTCTCCCCATCCGCGTTGTCTGGGGTGCCATACAAGGCACTGTAGTCGGTTCCCGTGAGGTAGAACATCACTCCCTGTCCGGAGATGTTTCCCCCGGTCAGTGTCAGTGAGCCCCCGCGGATCACGTAGATCCCCGGCTGAAAAGTCACTGTCCCGGCGGTGACCAGGATGTTGGTGTAGAGTCC
>JBKCTR010000498.1:0-3084 GCA_046318755.1 Planctomycetaceae bacterium | reverse complement strand
GCCAGCAGGCGTTTCGCAATGTCGTCGGCCGATTCGATCTTTTCGTCTTTGAGGGCTGCGAGGCGTTTCTCGAGTTCCTCGATCTGCTTCGCCCGCCGTTTCTTGCGCACCTCGACCAATTGCGAGATCAGCTCTTTGAATTCCTTGGTTCCCTCTTCGCGGGCGGCGGCATCCTGGGTCCCCCGGATGCGGTCGGCCAGTCCCCGCAGTTGGGTTTCCAGCCCCGCCAGCACCATCCGCTGCCCCATCTCGCGGGGATCGGTGATCTCGGGACCGCCGATCGGCATTCCTCCCGCCTCGGACATCCGCAGCATCGCCGCCATCTGCTGGGCCATCATCGCCTGGGGATCGGCCGCGCCCGCCGGTCCACCGGGGGGAATCATCCCCCGGCGCATCTCTTCCATCATGCGGGCCTGGAACGCCTGCGGGTCACCTCCGCCGGGCTGCTGACGGGCCTGTTCACGCATGCGGGCTGCCTGTTCTTCCATCATCTTGCGGATTGCCTCGGGATTGGCGGGGGCCCCGACCGGGGGGCGATTGGCAGGGGGAACGACATTCGCCGGGGGCCCCTCGGGCCGGCGGGGTTCCCCCCGATTCAACTCAGCCTCGATCTTCTGGGCTTCGGCCTGCAGCTCGCGGAGCCGACGGACCTTGGCCGCCTGCTGGGCAGCAGCCTCCTGGCCCTCTTGTGCGGTGGCCCGCGGCGTGGGCCCGAGAGCCGCCAGCAGGACCAAAGGGACCATCCACGAACGGGTGAGCAGCGACAAGCGACGCATGGCGACAGTCCTTTCAAAGACCCATAAATGTCTGGAGACACCTCTCCCCGGATGTTTCGAGAATCCCCGCAGCAGAGGAGGATTCGGCGCGCTCTCCGGAAAGCCATTTTCACGAGTACCACCGGGGCCGCCCCCCGTCAATCGGCTTCCCCTGATTGCCCCCTCAGGGATCGAGGGATACGATGCCCGAAAGCGGCGGGCACACCCTTCTCTCCCTCCGCTTGCCTGGCCTTGCCTGGGCTCATCACTGCGGGTTCGTAGCCATCCCGAACGATCTTCGTTGAACCGTTTTTCCTGCGAGTTGCCTCATGTCGTCACTAGATCTTGCCGCTGGCCGATGGAAGGCGTGGTCCCTGTGGATCTTTTGCCTGGCGCTGCTCTTCTCCAGCGGGGCCCGGGCGGAGGACAAGACGCTGATCTCGTTCGAACGCCGGCAACTGAATGACCAGTTCTGGTCGGAAGGGGCCACCTTCGGCGACCTCAACAACGACGGTCACCACGACCTGGTCTCGGGCCCCTGGTGGTGGGAAGGGCCGACGTTTGAAAAACGGCATGAGTACTACCCGGCGACCACCACCTTTCAACTGAAGCTGGGGCCGCAGACCAGCGTGACCGTTCCCGGGTTCGAGGGAACGCTGGGAAAAAACAACACCTACTCGAACAACTTCTTCGCCTACATCTACGACTTCAACAAGGATGGCTGGAACGACATTCTCATCATCGGCTTCCCGGGCAAAGACACGAGCTGGTTTGAGAATCCCCACAAAGGGGACGGCCACTGGAAACGGCATGTGATCTTCGACCAGACCGACAATGAATCTCCCACCTTCGCCGACCTGACGGGAGACAAGGTCCCCGAACTGGTCTGCATCACGAAGGGGGCGTATGGCTACGCCACATTCAACCCCGCCAGCCCCGGTGAGAAGTGGACTTTTCACCCGATCAGCCCGCGCAAGGGGTATGGAAATTTCACCCATGGGATGGGCTTGGGCGATGTGAACGGCGACGGCCGTACCGACCTGCTCGAGAAGGATGGCTGGTGGGAACAGCCGAAGAGCCTGGAGGGAGACCCGGAATGGCGGCACCATCCGCACAACTTCGGCTCGGGGGGAGCCCAGATGTATGCCTACGACGTCAACGGCGACGGGCTCAATGATGTGATCACCAGCCTGGCCGCCCATGCGTATGGCCTCGCGTGGTACGAGCAGGTGCGGGAGGGAGAGCAAGAGAAGTTCATTCAGCACCTGCTGGTGGGAGACCAGCCGTCCGCCAGCCCCTATGGTGTGAAGTTCTCGGAATTGCACGCGATCGATCTGGTCGATGTGGATGGCGACGGACTGAAGGATCTTGTAACGGGCAAGCGGTTCTGGTCGCATGGACGAGCCGGTGACCCCGACCGCAATGATGCCGCTGTGACCTATTGGTTTCAGTTGGTGCGCAACCCAGACAAGACAGTCGACTATATCCCCTGGCTGATGAGTGACGACGTGGGGGTGGGCGTGCAGGTGGTCGCCGGAGATGTGAACCAAGATGGTCTGCCCGATGTCGTGGTCGGCAACAAAAAAGGGACCTTCCTGTTGACCCAAACACGGAAATCGGTCTCGGCCGAGGAGTTGGAAAAAGTCCGTCCGAAGAAACGTTGAACGCACTCCACCCGGAACGTCGCGGCATGACCGGTTGGGGAAAAACATTCGGGGAGATGGCGTGATGCAGATCGTGATGATGAAGACACAGCGCCCCGGCTTGGCCCAGCGGGTGTTTTGCGTGCGGATGATCCGTTGGATCGCCTCCCTGGCCTGCCTGGCCATGGCCAATCCCGTGTGGGGCGAGGAATACCTCACCCAGAATTTCACGGTCGATCGGGGCACCGAACAGTTGGCGGTCCGGGTCTTCAGCCCTCCCCCAGAGCGGCTGGCAAAGCAGCCTTGGCTGTTGTTGAACTTCGCCACCGACCGCCAGACCTCGCTGACCAGTGCGCCGTACAATGCGGCGGTGGAGGTCTTTTTGAAGGCGGGCCATCGGGCGGCCAGTTTCGATTTGCCCGCGCATGGCGAACGGGTGGATGCCCGGGGAACCGGCATCGACGGGATGTGCGCCCGATTTCTCGCGGGGGAGGATCCCTTCGTGCAATTCGCCAAGGACGGAACCGCGGTGATCGATCAATTGATCGAGCGCGGCGAGGCAAAGGCCGACCAGATCGTGGCGGCCGGAACGTCCCGGGCCGGTTATTGCTCGTTGCGGCTGGCGGCGGCCGATCGGCGGGTGGCGGCTGTGGCGGCGTTCGCTCCGGTCACCGACTGGCGTGTGT
>JBKCTR010000497.1:0-20585 GCA_046318755.1 Planctomycetaceae bacterium | reverse complement strand
CGCCCGGGCTTTGGCGTTGAATCTTGCGGGGGGTTTGTTACCATACTGGCGAACAGATTGAAGCAGAACGGCGTTGTGCCGCAGTCGGTGGTCCTCGGCAAAAGACGGGCTCCTCTTGGGGGCTGGCGTTTGGGGCGGGGCGGAAGAAGTCGTTCCCGAGATCTTCGGGAGGGCTGATCGAATCGACGCAACTCCCGGCCGCTCTTCGTGTTGAGTCACGTGATGGTACGTGGCGGACGAGGGGCGTTCTGGTTTCAGGCATTAGCAGGAAAGGTCGTGCAGTGTGTCGTTGACTGCTGCGTGACGTTTCGGATCCCAGCAGTTTTCGGCAACCCCGGAAGCACCACGAGTCAGGAAGCAGACATGTCGATCACGAAAGAACGCAAGACCGAGATCATCAGTGACTTCCGCCGGTCGGAAGGGGATACGGGATCGCCCGAGGTTCAGATTGCGATGCTCACGCACCGCATTGAAGAGTTGACCAGCCACCTGACCTCGCACCCGAAGGACCACTCGAGCCGGCGGGGATTGTTGATGTTGGTGAGCCAGCGTCGTCGGTTGCTGGACTATCTGCGTCGTCATGCCCAGGAAAAGTATTTGTCCATCATCGGGCGTCTCCAGCTCCGCAAGTAGCGGAGGGGGCGGCCCAACAAACAGAAGGTGTGCCCAGTGAAAGTTACGGTTGAACGGGAAGTAGGGGGAAGGAAGCTCAGTCTGACAACGGGGGAGATGGCCAAGCAGGCCGCCGGGGCTGTTGTCGTTCAATATGGTGAGAGTACGGTGTTTGTGGCAGCCCAGGACGGGCCTCCCCGTCCCGGGATCGATTTTTTCCCGCTGACGGTCGATTATCGTGAGCGAGTGGCGGCATCCGGGAAATTTCCTGGCGGATTTTTGAAACGCGAGGGGCGACCAACCCTCAAGGAAGTGTTGACGGCCCGCCTCACAGACCGGCCGATCCGGCCCCTCTTCCCGGAAGGGTACTTCCAGGAAGTGCAGGTCATGTCGAATGTGCTGGCCTGCGATATCGAAAATGATCCGGACGTTCTGTCGATCATTGGTGCCAGTGCGGCCCTTTCGTTGGCAGCCGGGATTCCCTTCCAGGGTCCCCTCTCGGCGGTTCGGGTGGGGCTGGTGGATGGTGAATTTGTGTTGATGCCGACCCAGGCACAACTGGCGACCAGTGGGCTTGACCTGGTGGTGGCGGGTACGAAGGACTCGATCCTCATGATCGAGGGATTCGCCGACCAGCTTCCCGAAGACCAGATGCTCGAGGCCCTGATGTTTGGGCACCGGGCGATTCAGGAGATTTGTGCTCTGCAGGATGAGTTGGTCCGCAAAGTGGGGACCCCCGCCAAGCACTGGCAGGCTCCGCCGCCGAATCCGCTGGTGGAACTGCTCAAGCGCGAGGCGTACTCGCAGGTCAAGGAAGCCAAGTCGGTCGTCGGCAAGCAGGACCGTGCCGCTGCCGTCTCGGCCGTCAAGGCGGCCTGGAAGGAGCGATTGTTCCCGAACGGTGCGGTGACCACGGCCGATGGCTGCACCCCGGCGCAGTTCGACCATGCGATGAGCGAGGTGGTCTACCGCGTCGTGCGCGATCTGGCCTTGGAGGGGCGACGTCCCGACGGCCGCTCGTGCACCGAGCTCCGCGACGTGAGCTGCGTGGCGGGGGTGCTGCCCCGCGTGCACGGCTCAGCCCTGTTCACCCGCGGTGAAACCCAATCGCTGGTGACGGTGACTCTGGGCACCGTGCGTGACGAACAGAAGGTTGACGGGTTGTTCCCCGAGATCTCGAAGCGGTTCATGCTCGACTATTACTTCCCTCCCTACTCGGTTGGCGAATGCAAGCCGATCCGTGGGCCGGGCCGGCGCGAACTGGGGCACGGTGCCTTGGCTGAGCGTTCCGTCGAGCGCGTTCTCCCCGCCGCCGACAAGTTCCCGTACACGATCCGGGTCATCTCCGACATCATGGAATCGAACGGCAGCAGCTCGATGGCGAGCGTCTGCGGGGCGACCCTGGGTTTGATGGACGCCGGTGTGCCGATCCGCCAGCCGGTGGCTGGAATCTCCATCGGGTTGGTTAAGGAAGGGGATAAATTTGTCCTGCTGACCGACATCATCGGCGATGAAGATCACTACGGCGACATGGACTTCAAGATTGCCGGGACCGGCAAGGGAGTCACCGGCATTCAGTTGGATCTGAAGATCGCCGGCATCAACGAAGAGATCATCCGTGGTACGCTCGAGCAGGCGAAGGAAGCCCGGCTCAATCTGCTGCGGTCCATGCTCTCGGCGATCCAGAGGCCCCGCAAGGAAATTTCGCCCCACGCACCGCGGCTGGTTCGCCGACAGATTGACCCGGCCAAGATTGGTCTCTTGATTGGTCCCGGGGGGAAGACCATCCGGGCGATCCAGGAAGAGACCAAGACGACCCTGGATGTCGACGACTCGGGTTGGGTGACCATCTCGGGGTTTGACGCCGCGGGGGTTGAAGATGCCGTGGCCCGCGTTGAAGCGCTGACCGAGGAAATCAAGGTTGGCAAGATCTACAACGGCACTGTCAGTTCGGTGAAGGACTTCGGTGCCTTCATTGAGATCGTTCCGGGAAAAGACGGTCTGTGCCACATCAGCGAACTCGCGGACGGCTATGTGAAGTCGGTCAGCGAGATTTGCAAAGAGGGAGACAAGGTCCAGGTGAAGGTGATCGCCGTCGATGACCAGAACCGGGTGAAACTGTCCCGGAAGGCGGCCTTGGCCGAACTGGCCGAGGCGGGCGAAGCCGGCACCTGAGGTTCCTTCTCGACCGGGGAGTGCGCCATGTCTGCCGAGGTGCTGCTGGCGGACGACGAACGCGAGCGGCTGGTCAGCCAGCACACTCAGATCGCCGCCCTCGCTGGTGGACTGGCGCACGAAATCCGGAACCCCCTGTCGACCATTTCGCTCAACCTCGAATTGTTGGTTGAAGACGTGTCGCAGGGTGAAACCCCACGTGACCGTCGGATGCTGCGCAAACTGCATGTGTTGCAGCGCGAGTGTGAGCATCTCGAAACCATCCTGGAGGACTTTCTCCGATTCGTCAGGGTGGGAGAGATGCATCTCGAGCCGGTTGATCTGAATAATCAGGTGCGCCGGTTCATCGACTTCTACCAGGCCGAGGCGCACGCGGCAGGAGTCGAGATCAGCCCGCATCTGGCAACCGATCTGCCCCCCGTCTCGCTCGATGAGACTCTGTTTCGGCAGGCTCTGTTCAATGTCGCCCGCAATGCCCTGCAGGCGATGCCGAAGGGGGGGTTGCTCGAACTTCAGACTCGGGTGGTCGAGGGCCGGGTCTTGCTGGAATTGATCGATAATGGTCAGGGGATGACCCCCGAAATCCTCCAGAATCTGTTCCGCAAGGTCTTCTTCTCGACTAAAGCCAATGGCACTGGTCTGGGATTGCCGACAGTCCGACGGATTGTCGAGGCGCATGCGGGCAGTGTCTCTGTCGACAGTGCCCCAGGGCGTGGTACCAGGGTAACCATCGCACTCCCCCCGTTGGCACCACGGCCCATGTCCGCTCCCGACCCAGTCGCCACCACCGCCAGTGTCGCGGCTGGCTCCTCCTCTTCCGTCCCGCCCACTCCCGCCCCATGAACGCCCAGGAGAAGCTCGCGGACTCTTCACTGGTACCCGTGCGGGTGCTGATCGTCGATGATGACGAGGCGCACGCCGAGGCGGTCGCAGAAAGTCTTGAACGGGGCGGGCGCTACGAATGCACGGTCGCCAGTTCCGGTGCTCGTGGGGCGCAATTGATCGAAAGCGACTCGTTCGACGTGGTCATCACGGACCTGCGGATGAATGATGTCGACGGATTGGCAATCCTGCGGAAGACCAAGGAAGAACTGCCAGATGCCGAAGTGATCCTGCTGACTGGGCACGGATCGATCAATTCGGCTGTGACTGCGATGCAGCATGGGGCCTACACCTACCTCACCAAGCCTCTCGACATCCACGAGTTGCGAGCGGCGGTCGAAAAGGCGTCGGACAGGCTGCGGCTGATGCGGCAGACCGCCGAGCTGAACCGCCGGCTCGACGAGAAATTCGGCTTCGAAGGGGTGATCGGCAACAGCCCCCAGATGCACCGGCTGATCACCCTGCTGCAGCAGATCGCCCCGACCGACAGCACGGTGCTGATCCAGGGCGAAAATGGCACCGGGAAGGAACTGGTCGCCCGGGCCATCCACCAAAACAGCCGGCGGAAGAGCAAGCCGTTCGTTCCGTTGAACATCTCGGCCCTCTCCGAGAGTATCCTTGAAAGCGAACTCTTCGGGCACGAGAAGGGTTCATTCACGGGGGCCGAGCGGCGGCGGGTGGGACAGTTCGAGTTCGCAAACGGCGGGACGCTGTTTCTGGATGAGGTTGGCGAAATGCCCATGAACACCCAGATCAAGCTGTTGCGCGTGCTGGAGGATGGGCATATCACGCGGGTGGGAGCCAATGAGCAGGTCCGGGTGAACGTGCGGCTGGTGGCGGCGACGAACGCCGACCTGAAGGAAATGGTCAAGGCGGGATCGTTCCGCATGGACCTCTACTACCGCCTCAACGTGGTGAACATCTTCCTGCCCCCCCTACGCGAGCGGAAAGTCGACCTGCCATTGCTCATGGATCATTTCCTCAAGGAAATGTCGAACCGGCACGGGAAGCAGGTGCAGGGGTTCTCGAAGGCGGCACAGTCGGCGCTCGTCGCCTACGACTGGCCCGGCAACATCCGCCAATTGCGCAACACCGTCGAGCGGATGTTGGTGGTCGATCTCGACGGACTACTGGATGTCGACGATCTGCCCGATGACATTCCCCCACTCCACACCGCGGCCATCGACAGTGCTCGGGGAGTGGCCCCCATCCCGGGAGCCGACGCACTGGTCGGGAAATCGATGGAAGACATCGAGAAGTTCTACATCCAGCGAACACTCGAATTGACTCAGGGGAATCGCGAAGAGGCTGCTCGCCTGCTGGGAATTGGCGAACGAACGCTCTACCGCAAGATCAAGGAATGGGGTCTGTGACGGCTCTCCCGATCGTCCGCGACACCGGTCCGCGACCCCGTCGCCGACGTTCGTGGTGGCGATCTCTGGGTTGGGGGCTGGGGACCGCGCTGGTCAGTCTCAATCTCATCCTCTTCTTCCAGGCGCGGGCACTGACCCATTTTCAGCGTGGAGCTCCCCGGCTTCCCAAGGTGGAAGAGCTGTCGCTGGGGCAGCGGCTATCGTTCGCTTTGCTGGGCCCGCCGCTGGGTCGACCCGAGAACGACAAGACTCCCGCCGACTACCGGCTGGAATTCTTTACCGAAACCGTCCCTGTCCGTCCCGGAATTGAGTTGGAGCTGTGGCGCATTCCCGCCGGGGAATCCCGCGGGACGGTGCTGCTGCTGCATGGCTACTCGGACAGCAAATCGCGAATGCTGCCCGATGCCCTGATCTTTCACGAACTGGGCTACACGACGGTGCTGGTCGACTTTCGCGGGAGTGGCGGTTCCAGTGCCAGTCATACGTCCCTGGGGGTCGATGAGGCGGAGGATGTCGCGGCGGTCTGGCAGACCTTGGCGGAGGAGGACGGACCGCGGATCTTGTGCGGCCGGTCGATGGGCTCGGTGGCCGCCCTGCGGGCGATGGCTCTGTGGGGAGTCCGCCCCACAGCGGCGATTCTCGAGAGCCCCTTTGACCGGCTGACGACCGCCATCCGCCGACGCTGCGAACTGGTGGGGATTCCCGCGACCCCCATCTCGCAATTGCTGTGTGTCTGGGGGGGGGTTCAGCACGGCTTCGACCCCTTCCGTCACAACCCGACCGACTATGCCCGTGCCGTCGAGTGTCCAGTGATTCTGCTACGGGGAGAAAAAGACACCCGCGTCCAAGAGGCCGACCTGCGGGCGATCGCCGTCGAGTTTCCCCAGCAACCGGTCTGTGAGACGTTTCCGGGAGCCGGGCACGATTCGTGTTGCCGACACGATCGGCCCAGGTTTCAGCGGGTGATCGGCGACTTTCTCATGTCGCTGAAGCTCTGTGTTGAGGATGCCGAGGACGAGTCTGAAGCGTCAGGCGACTCTGAATCGGACTTGCCGTAAAGGCCATTGAGGACTTCCCTCGCCCGGGTTTCAGGGTCGAGTCGACTTGCCAAACCGGCGAAGTTCGGCAGCTTTGACACGAGCCATTGACTGACATCGATCGATCCGCAGGTCTGGGCCCAGTGGCTGGGCCAGGCGGAATAATGGAGTGGGGTCCACCTGGCCAGACGAGATTTGGACGTTCATTCCTCCCGGCGTTGTGGGCCCGGGATTTCATGCGGCGGGATCAGACGAACCCGGTTTTCGGCATCCACCAGCACAATCAAGGGGCGGTGGGTGCGTGCTTCTGACTCAAGAATGTCGCAAAAGGTGGCGACAATGACGATGTCACCGGGGTGAACAAGGTGGGCGGCCGCTCCATTGATGCAGACCACTCCGCTCCCGCGGGCTCCTTCCATCGCATAGGTTGACAGGCGAGTTCCGCGGGTCACATTCCAGACATGGACCTCCTCGAATGGGAGGATGTCGGCTGCTTCGAGCAGGTCGAGATCGAGCGTGAGACTTCCCTCGTAATGCAAATCGGCCTGGGTGACGGTCAGTCGGTGCAGTTTCGATTTGAACATCCGACGCGACCGGCCGATGTTTGCCGAGGCTTTGGCCGGGGTCAGTCCACGTCCCCTGGCTCCCCGTCCCCCTCCCGAGTCCTTCCCAGCAGAATCCACTACACCCCTCGCACGGTTCACCTCACAGGTGCGTTCCTCCCCGGTGGAGGCCGACGACGCAACATCGATTCTAATCCCCCAACCGGGAGGGTGACATGTCCAGCCAGGGACTTTTCTAGGCGGGGAGGCCGACCGCCTGTTGGCTGTCAAAATGCACCGAAATGTTCGCAACGCTTCAGGGCTGGGACGCAGGGTCACCCCCGGGGGCCGTTGCGTTGCGGGCGTCGGTCCAGCGGTCGGTCCGGAACGGGCTGGCGGGAAGCCCCGCGCCGTTGACCAGATTGGGCTCGGCAATCTGGTTCCAGCCAAACCGGACGGCCACGGGTTGGGGAACCTCAGTGGACCGGACAATCACCGTATCACCGTCGATCTGGGCGGTGGCAATGTGGAACTGCCGGTCCTCCCCGGCGATCGAGAACCAATCGGGCGGGTTGCCGTCGCGGGTCTTGAGCCCTTCGCTGTGTCGGAATTTGAGGCGGATCGCCCCGGCCTCCACCAAATGCTCGGACCACAATGGTCCCGAGGGGACCACCTTGTGACCGTAAGTGTCATGCCGTGCCCACAAAGAGAGCCGGCGTCCCACTTCCTGCTTGTTGGGTGGGTGAATGTCACGAATGGTGGCGATATCGGTGATCACCGCCATCCCGGTATGAGACAGCGAAAGCCCCGCCGTTTGGGCTTCCCACAACTCGGGCAGTGCCGTCGCGTTATCGTCGTAGCGGAACGGGGCCAACTGCACGAACAGGAAGGGAAAGTCGCCCTGCTGCCACGCCCTACGCCAGCCATTGATCAACCCGGACTGCAGGTCATGGTAGTGCATCCCCTGTCCCCGATTCGATTCCCCCTGGTACCAGATCACCCCCCGCAGTGTGTAGGGGACGACGGGATGGATCATCGCGTTGTACAGGCTGGTGGGGGCGGCGAAGCCATTGAGCGGGTGGGCCGGCGGAATGGGAGCGTCGGGAAACTCCCGCCCCGCCTCCCGCAGCGATTCTGCCTCGGCGACCCACGCCTTGGTCCGCCTCAGGTGCTCTTGCCGCCCGGCGCGGTATTCGGTCAGGCTTTGCTGGATCGACTGCCATTCCCCGGCGAGGCTGGGAGTCGACGCAAAGCTGGACTGGGACATCCACGGTTCGATGCGCGTGCCCCCCACCGCCGAGGCGATCAGTCCGACCGGTTGCCCCAGCGCCTGGTGCAGTTCGCGGCCAAAGAAATACAGCACCGCGGAGAAGCCCGGAATAGTTTCCGGTGAACAGACCACCCAGCTCGACGCGATCTTCGATTGCGGTGTGCCCGCAGTGCTGATGGGAACGAAGAACAGGCGGATCTCAGGGAATTTGGCCTGGGCGATCTCGCCCGGGGCTTCGGTGACCAGGTGCACGGGCCACCCCATATTCGACTGACCCGAGCCCAGCCAGACCTCCCCGACCAGAATGTCGCGTACGGTGACTGACCCCGATGGGGCGATCACATTCATCGTGACCGGTTCGCGGCTGCTCTCGCGGGAGGGGAGGGTGACCCGCCACTCCCCCGCAGCGTTGGCATGCGTCAACTGCCGATCACCGGCGAGATCCACCACCACTTCCTCACCCGGTTCGGCCCAACCCCAGACCCGCAGCGGTTGCCCCGCCTGCAGCACCATGTGGTCACTCAGAATGGCTGGCAGGACAACCTCAGCCCGCGCCGCGGGGACTTGGACGGCGAGGCAGACGGCCAGAGACCCTATCAGGTAGAAGAGGCGGTTCATGGGCAGAGGCTCACAATCGAATGGGACCTGCATCTGGCTACGCTGGAGTTCTTCGCGGGGGTCTGGAGAAACAGTCACCAACTGGGCGTGTGAACGGACGGCCCGTCACCACGATTTCACGGTCGCGGGGTGGAGGGGCGACGGGGAGGGCTCTCCGGACTGGTCTGCAAACCCGAACGGAAACCCGGCGAATGAACACGGGAGCTGATCGGGTAACCCGCCACCAATGAGGGGAGTTCGGCCGGCAGAAACAGTCCCGTGGTCCACCAACCCACAGCCAGCCCCAGAGCCGAGAACAGCGTGCCCAGAAGCAGGTCGGTTTGATCCGGTCCGTGGGGAGGGAAGATGGCCTGGCCAAGTTCAAGTGCCAGTGCGAGATTTCCGGAAAGCAGCAATGCCAGCAGGGGCAGAGGCCACGGACGCAGCTTCCAGTCGCGCTGGGCATGTCGACAGACCCACCCCAGGATGAAACCAAGGGGGGCATACCAGAGCAACTTGCTTTTGGTGGGCCAGTCGTAATCGCCCGAGACCAGCCAGGTTCCCAGCGGCTGGTCCCGGAAACCCTGCAGTTTGGCTTCGATGTAAACGCGTTCCAGCCGGGATTTGAGAGGCCACCAGAACTCGGCAGCCAGACAAAGGCCCCCCAGCAGCCAGGCGGCCAGTCCGCCGGCGAGTTTAAAAAACTTCCATTCCGACGGCAGCGGTTGCCACGCGACGGAGCCTTCCCGCAACTGCGTTAACGCCACGGTCAGCCAGCCGGCCGCCAGCCCCATCAGCAGGTTGGTGGTCGAAGAGACCCGGCTGATCACCAGCAGTTGAATCGCCTCAATAAAACAGACTGCCAGCATCAGCAGCAGTCCATTCATCCAGATGGAGCGGTGGGGGCGATCGGTCCTGTGACCCAGGTTGACGAAGGCGAGCCCCATCAGAGTGGCCGAAATCGCACAGCCGACCAACCCCAACAGCGTGGATGGGAGTTTGAGGGGGTGCTTGCTGAAGGGAATCAACTCGACTCCCCCCGAAGCGAATTTTCCTGCCAGGTCGGAGGGGGCAATCGACAGATCCATCGGGGCGATTTGCGCCAGGAACAGCAGTCCGAGCGTCACCAGCCAGGCGGGACGCATCTGCCCGACCACATCCAGCCGGCGCACCAGCGCGGGACCCATCAGACGCCAGGCTCCCATCCCCAGGCAGGCCCCCGCCAACTGCGCCTGAACATCACACGGGTTGACCACCCGAGGAGGAAACCAGTACTGGGCGAATTCGAGACCCATCGAGAACAGCACCAGAGGTGGCAACCACAGGACTTTGCGGAACAAACCCGTCAGCGGAGGTGCCGTTCCCGCAGCGGTGGCCAGTCCCGCGGCAAGGAATCCCAGCGGCACAAACAACAGCACGTTCGACACCAGGTCGCTTCGGGAAAAGGGCCGGAAACGCAGGAAGTCCAGTTGTCGAAATTGGTCCCAGGCCTCTCCCAGACTTGTGGGAGACATTCGGAACGGCCAGATGGATCCGGCGACCGCAATCACGGCAAACAGTACGAACAGGCCCAACATCAGGCGACACGCCTGGGTGGTGAGAGGGGCCGCACGCAAGGAGGAACGCATGGAGATCGATCTGTCGGAAGTTCCGGAAGTTCTCAGAGTGCATCGGCCAAACCGACTCAATCAAGTTCCAGCAGCCACACGTCATGCCGGCCCTCGCGGACCGAAATGCAGGCCAGCCGGTTTTCGGTGGGATGCCACGCGGGAAAGTCATCCCGTTCGGGATGGTTGGTGAGGTTGCGCGGATTCGCACCATCCGCCTCCATCACCCACACGTCGTAATTCCCTTCCCGGTTGGTGACGAAGGCGATCCGTCCCCCGTCGGGCGACCAGGTGGGGCGCAGGTCCATCCCGGGGGATTGGGTCAGCCGGCGGGGATTGGTCCCGTCGGCCTGCATCACGTACAGCTCGTAGTCACCATCGCGGGTGCTGGTGAAGGCCAGCCGGTCTCCCGACGGCGAATACGCCGGATGCGTGTTGATCCCCGCCGTGGCGGTCAGATCGCGGCGGTTCTTCGCCTGGGGATCGATCGTGATCAATTGCTGCCCGCCCCCCGTCGGCAGGCTGAAACAGACTTCGGTTCCCGCTGGATGCCAGGTGGGGTGTCTCAGTCCGGCGAACCCGCCCCCGGGGTCGAACACCGCCGTCTCGGTCCCATTCGGGGGCGCGATGACCAGTTTCAACTGCAGATTGGCACGCGACTGCACCCAGGCGGCGAACCGTCCGTCCGCCGAGAACGCCGGCTCAAACTCTGAGGTGTTCTGCTGCGGATGCCACCGTGAGATCTCCCCAGACGCCAGCTCCAATTGGTGAATGGCCAGCAATTCGGGGGTCTGTTGCAGCCCGAAGTAAAGCATGTCCCCTTGCGGTGACCAGGCCAGGTCCCTCTTGAAGCGTCCGTCGGTGGTCAGGCGGTGCCACTTCACGCGAGCAGTTCCTCGATCACCCGCGCGTTTGGTGTCACCTGCATCTCGATCCGCCGGGTCAGTGACAGCCCGGCCAGATCCAGCACGGTCGCCCCCACATCCAGCGGCGTCACCGGGGTGGTGGCCGGGGCTGAACCCGTCTTGTCACTGCGTCCCACCACCACTCCGGGCTTCACTCCCGCCCCGGCCCAGATCGAAAAGTAGCAGCCGGGCCAATGGTCGCGCGCCATCTGCCCATTGATCCGGGGGGTGCGTCCGAATTCTCCCAGCATCAGCACCAACGTCTGGTCGAGCAGGCCCCGTTCCCGCAGGTCGTCGAGCAGGGCGGCAGCCGCCCGGTCGAAGATCGGACCGTGGCGATCCTGCAACAGTTCAAAGTTCCAGATGTGCGTGTCCCAGCCGAAATCGCAATTCGGGGTGATCGCCTCCACGTAGGTGCTCCAATTGACCTGGACGAAGGGAACCTCGGCTTCGACCAACCGGCGGGCCAGCAGACAGCTTTGACCAAACGTGGTGTATCCGTACGACTGCCGGACCGCTTCGATTTCCGACCCCAGGTCGAGTGCCGCCCGGGCGGCGGGAGAGGTCAGCAGGTCGCACGCCCGCTGCCACGACTTGTCCCAAACTCCCAGCCGAGCGTCCCGCACCTGGTCCACCCCCGCCCGCAGCATGTCGAGCGACTCGCGCAGCCGCGTGCGGTCTGCCAGAGCCTGGGGGGTTTGCCCTTCGATCAATTGCAGGGCGGGAATCTCGACGTTCCCCAGATCATCGCAGCGAATGCGGAACGGATCGTGCGCCTCACCCCAACGACCCCCTCCTTGACCCTTCACCAGCCCCACCACATCGCGCACCGGACCATTCCCCAGCGCCACGAATGGAGGAAGGCTGCCATAGCCCCGCGCTTTCGCCAGCACCGCCCCAAAATGAGGCTCGGGAATGGCAGTCAGCAGATTGGCGGCCGAGAGCCCCAGCGTTCCCGCCTCGAGGTGTCCCTGCTGAAAATTGACGTTCGACCGAACCAGGGCGAATTGGTCGTTCCGGGCCGCCAACCGGGGCAGCGTCTCACAGAATTGCACCCCGGGCAGTCGGGTGGCGATCGGAGCAAACGGCCCGCGAATGTCGAGCGGTGCCTCGGGCTTGGGATCGACCAGATCGAGATGACTCGGCCCGCCCCACAGCCAGAGCAGAATCACGGACTTGGCGGGGGGGCGCTCTCCAGCCGCCGCCCGCTCGGCTTCCCCGATACCAGAGGCCAAGGCCAACGGTGCCAGCGCTCCCGCCTGCACAAACGCCCGGCGGGTCAGTCCCCCACAACTGCCCGTCGCATGTCGGCCAATCTGCAGCATCTGTGCCTCGTGGGCGGCGGGGAAAGAAGACGGGTGGGCTGAAGGAATGACCCTCCTCTCTCACATTCTACCGGCGATCGCCGGGAAGGAGCAAACCGCGCGAGTCGGAAGGTCGGCAGCGATTGGGCGGTCCCCCGTCTCTGGTAATTCCTTTGTCAGTGTTCGCTTCCCCTGGTGATGAATCCCCCCCGCGCCGTGTCGCTTGGTGACGGTGAGATTGTTTGGCGGTGCGGTTGTTTGGTGGTGCCACGTTGTGCGGCAGCAGATCTTCCATCGCAGCCCCCGTCATGCCTCCGCCAGGCGCGCTGGAGATTCCGTCTGAAGCAGCCCGCGGATCGGAGCGAATTTTTCGGTCCGCAGGTCGAGGATCTCGTCGAGACGGACCACCCCCTGCAGGCGACCGGTGCCTTCGACCACCGGCAATCACAATGCTTCTCCCGTCCCCGCCAGATCGACATCGCGCACACGAATTCAACCGAAAGACATCGCACGGCTCCCGGTGGAAACAGTGACAGCAACCGGGATCGCGAGGTTCGATGAGCGATCTGACACGGTCTTGAGCCGTGGGGAACAGGGGGGTCTTCTCTCGACAGGACCATCGCCCAGATCGGTCCGGCTCCGCCGGTCTCAATCGAGATGGACGGTGCTGGCCTGAGGCCCCTGGTCTCCCTGTTCTTCCGCGAAGTGCACCCGGTCCCCCACACGCAGATGGTCAAACCCACTTCCCAGCACGGCGTTCCGGTGGAAGTAGATCTCGCGCCCGTCGGCGGTTTCCAGCACGCCATGATCTGCGGTGGGATTCAGCCGGATCACACGCCCGTGCGGGGCATTCCCATGCTGTTTCACATCCCCCCGCAGTTCGCGGGCGTAGTCTTCCAACTGCCGGCGCATGGCGTGGAACGCGTCCCGTACCGTGACGTAAATGTCCTCGTGGGCGTGGTTGGCAGCCGGGGACCGGTTGACCACCAGCTTGCGCCCCGGGACAGAGAGCGTGATCCGCACATGAAAGAGGTTCCCTTGATGATGATGGCGGTGGGGCTGTTCGACCACCACCTCGCACCGGGTGATGCGGGCGAAGCACTCCTCCAGCTTCCGCAGATGGTTCTCGATGTTCGTCTCAACCGCCTCAGAGCGGTCGAGGTGCCGAAATTCAATCTCCAGGGGCGTGTGCATGCCTGTGGACCTTTCCCGGAACAGGGGGCGGGGGAAACCGGACGGCGTTACAGCAGGTCGACCATTTCGGGCGGCAGTACCTGCCGCAGGTGGTTGACGGCCCCCACGTCGATGTGCCTTCCCAGCACCTTCAGTACCGACCGGCAGATCTGCTCGGGGTCGGCGTCCACGTCGAGTGCAAACGCCTCGGAAACATGGGCGACGAACTGTTCGCGACGGCGTTCCTTCACCACCCCGGCCCCCGGACGCCAGCCCTCGTAGTAAAAGCCCCGAACCAGCATCGGCAGCTGGGCGGCGAGGTGGGCCACCTCGTCGACAGGCAGCCGGTTCCGCAGGGTGTGCAGCACGGCCCTCAACGCATGATACGCCTTGTGCTTGTCGTCCCACCCCAGATCCCGCATGATCTCATCCAGCCAGATGTGCGTGGTCTGCAGAGTCGTCTCGAAACTCTTCACCTCGGCACCACTCATGCGCCACTCCTCGGTTCCAGGGGCAATCGTCCCGCACCGACTACACTCGACAGTGCAGTTTCGGCAGCACGCGGGCTCAACCAAATGCTACGGGTCCGCCCGCCCTGGGCAATCGGGGTGAAGCATCTTCTGGAAAGATTGATCACAAAATCGGGAATTTCCTGAGCCTGCGCCGGAACAGGGGCCGGGACTTCTGACGCAATCTCCCCGCCGCCGCAGTGCCCCAAAGTCAATCACCCGTCGGCGGACTGAACAGTGAACTCTCCGGGCTGGAACGCCACGGACGGGGCGTGGACTGGTCCTCATGAGGATTGGCCCCGTGAGAATCAGGCCCGGCGAAGGATAAAGATCGCGACCGGGGCTGGTCCAGTTTTTCCGGTGACGGGTGACCAGAACCGGGCAGGTCAGGGCTCGGTCTTGGCCTTCATGCCCGGGATCTTCTTGAAGATCTCGAGCGGATTGGGGGTGGCGGGTTTTCTGGCCGGGGTGATCACCGACTCATCACTGCTGCCGGCCCCTTCGGGACTGACCGCCAGCACCGTCAGATCGTCAAACAGCACTTCCCCCAGCCCGGTGAGCGAGAGCGTCAGCGTCAACGGACCTGTCTCCCGTACCTCGCGCACCACATCGAATTTCTGCCACTCCACCGGCTGTCGCCATCGCAGGGCCAGAGTCGGCCCCCCCAGCGAGTCGGTCAGCATCGCCCCATCCTGCGAGCCGGTGATCGGACTGGTCACCTTCACCCAGCCGCTCACGTAAACCATCTGGCCCCGGTAGACCGTCATCGGCGGTGAGGTGACGGTCACCGGGGGGGTGGTCACCACTCCCGGTGCACTGTTCTTCTCTTTCGGAACCGCCACGAGACGCAGGCTGAACGAGCCCCCCCGCGCCTGCGGCGAGACCTCGGCGGTCGTGCGGATCCCCTCGAGGTTCGCCCGGGCATGCCGCCAGCCCTCGGCCACCATCGTGTCGAAGTCTTCGAAATCGCCCGAGCGCAGCAGATTGCGGGCACCGTTCTCCCGTGCCATCCGCAGCCGCGAAACCAGCTCCCAGTGATCGGGCAGTGTCTCGAAGCAGAGGGTGTGCGGGCTCGACACCGGCGAGTACATCCGCTGCACGGCATCGGTCCAATAACTCTTCTGCAGAATGCGCACCAGTTGCAGGCTGTCGCCGGCCGAGAGCCGCGCGTCGTGGAACCGGCCGCTTCCCAGGAAGGTCTCGGCGTTCGAGAGTAATAGCCGGGCCCGCCCCAACAACCGCGGCGCGTCGTGCTGCGGACGAATCGACTGCAGCACCAGCACCTTCTGGTTGACTCGTTCGAGCTTCAGCCGGGCCAGTTCGACCGCCATTCGGGCCGAGGCTTCGCGCAGTTCGAGCATCCGGGCCTGGACCCGTTCGATCAGCCGCGTGTCGTCGGTGAAGATGATGGCCGAGGTCATGTCGAACTTCCGCAGTGTGATCTGCCGGCCTCCCGCCACCCGGGTCGAGTCGACAATCCGCTGGATGGCCGTCGTGCTGATTTCCCAGGCGCTGGCGGTGTCGCCCACCCCCGGGACCACAATCTTCACCTCATTGGCGGCCATCCCCCCCGGGCAGAACTGGGCGTCTTCGCCGTACCAGATTGGCAGCACCAGCGTGCCAAAGTCGGTCCGCAGAATCGTCGCCTCGAGTTCCCGCGACAAAGCCTGCCGCTGTTGGGCCTGTGCTTGGCGGTCGGCATTGATGGCGTCCCGCCGGGCTGCCTCTTCCGAAGTCCCCGCCAGGCCAGCGGCACTGGGTTGGTTGTTGCGCTGGGCTGGCAAACCAGCGGTAAACGGAGTGTGATTCTGCACCGTGCCGGTCGCCAGCCACGGTTCCAGCAGACTGAACTCGAGGTTCAACTGGGCCACCGCCAGGCGTCGTTCGGCCGCCAGCGGGCTGGCTCCGTCCAGCGTCGACTGCGACCAGTACCCCACTCCATGGGTACCCGCCGCAATGGCCGCGTACGCCTGCAACCGCAGTTGCTCGGGTTCGATCGCCAGCGGGTTCAGGCCATTCCGCTCGCGGGACTCCTGCAGTTCGACGTCGGGTTCGGTGGGCAGCCAGGTCCAGAAAAAAGACCCCTGCTTCGCCAACCTGCGGTGGGCCGACAGGTCGTCCCGATAGTTCCTCAGGCCGAGACTGTTCTGCAGGGCCGGGCGGTGATACGAGATCATCGGCACATGCCGCGAGAACTCCCGCTCCTGCCCCGTCACGTCGGCCATCAGGGGCCGCCGCAGCTTGTGGTCGGCATTGCGGATCTGCTCTTCCCAGGCCAACAGGGCCCGCCGCGATTCCGGCGGAATGCGGGTTCCCAGGTACCACATCAGAATGGGACTGGTCTCTGGGCCAAAGGGGGCCAGTTGCGCCCCTTCCCCTTCTTCCTCGCGTCCCAGCCGGGGAGGAATGGCCATGCCCCGCAACCCCAGCCGAGACAGATCTTCGAGCAGGGCCGTGTCTCGGTAATCGGGAACCCACGCCACATTGAACCCCATTTGCGCCAGCTCGCCGGGTTGTTCCCCATGATAGGGAACAATCAGGGGAAAGAACGGACGCGACTCGACCACCAGCCGTCCCAGATGAAACTCGGCCTGCGCCCGCGGCTGCGGTTCCAGCGCCTGCACCTGGCGAACCGGGTGTGCCGCCGGGACCTGGCTGGGCGAGATCACCGGGGCCAGACTCAGATCATCCAGGGCGATCCGCGTCTCCCCCTTCCCCGACTGAAACTCCACCAGCACCCGGTCGACGTAGCTGCCTCGGGTATCGATCTGGTGTGGCTTGCCGGTCTCCAACTGCAGCTTCCGCCGCAGTGCCGGCAACATCTTTTTCAACTGGTTGTCGAGGTCTTCGCAGGTCAACGCCTGCCAGTGCGTGGGGTCGGTGTAGGTACTGCCGGAAATGGTCACCGTCAGCGGCTGTTCATCAACGGGATTGATCTGGTTTGGCAGCACGACCCGGGCCAGCACTCGGGCCCCATCCCGGTTGGAACGATACCAAAGCGTGATGACCAATTCGTCAATCACACGGGCGGGGGGGACCGCATGCACCAGCGAGCCGACGAAGATCGGATTGCGCGAGTCGATCACCACCGCCTCGCAGCGTTCCCCCCCGTGCGGATTCTCGGTGAAGCGCGCGTGCGTCACCAGCCGGGACGTCGAGGAATCAAGTTCCACCGTCCAGCTTGTCTTCGGTGACTCAAAGTCAAAGCTCTGTTCACCGGCCGCGGCCGCTCGTGGTGCGAACCACGCCAGCAGCGCCAGCAGAACTGCTATCCAACGCACGGTCTGAGGTGGCCTGTGTGCCTGGGAATTCTCGTGTCGAGAAATGTCACATCCGTGTGAGCAACTCGCCGTAAGTCGCGGATCTTAGAGGGATTCGGCCAACGGGCCAAGAAGAGTTTTCGGACCAGAGTTCGGGGTTGCCGCGTCTTCGCGGGGAAGGCTCCAGCTCGCGCCTT
Organism: Planctomycetaceae bacterium; assembly: GCA_046318755.1. Lineage (GTDB taxonomy): Bacteria > Planctomycetota > Planctomycetia > Planctomycetales > Planctomycetaceae > UBA10511. The sequence goes on along the minus strand of JBKCTR010000497.1, from coordinate 3,142 downwards.
AATCCCCCCCCGTCGTGCCGTCTGGCCCGACAACACCCCTCCCGAGAACCCGCTGGCCTCACCGACTGGCAAGATCGCCCCGCGAACCGTCGGTCACCCGTGCAAACGCTCAGAGGTTCTCATCGTCTGGACTCGCGGCGCAGTTCGGTTGCCGGGGCTCCAGCCAGACGGCTCGACCAAGAGACCGTCGTTTGCCCAGTCATGTCAGGCTGGCTGGCTTGCGCAGTGTTTCCAGATTCCGTGTGTTGCCCATGCCGGGAAACCGTTCTTCAATCCATCCGACCCCCCCGTGCCGAGTGGACTTCGGCACGGGAACCGTCAGCAGTCCCGAACACGATCGGGTCAATCCCGATCCCGCTGGGACGAACCTCCACCGAGGAAGGCCATGGCGTAGTAGGCCAGTGTCAACACCGATTCGAGCGTTGCCGCCACATAGGTCCAACCGGCGGCATTCAGCACCCGCCGCACCGCCTGAGAACCAGACGACTCGTTGACAATGCCCATCTCGACCAGCAGCCGTTTGGCCCGGTTGCTGGCGTCGAACTCGACCGGCAGGTTGATCAACTGGAACACCACCGACGCCGCGAAGGCCACGATGCCCAAGACGATCATCCCCTTGCTGTTCATCATCATCCCGGCAAGCAGCAGGATGGTGAAGGCCGAGCCGCCGAATTGGGCCGCGGGGACCGCCGCATTCCGCAGCATCAGTGGCTTGTACCCCGTCGCGTGCTGCAGAGCGTGACCCACCTCGTGGGCGGCAATGCCGACCGAAGTGGCGGTCCGCCCCCGAAAGACCTCGGAACTCAGCCGCACCACCCGGGTTTGGGGATCGTAATGGTCTGAGAGATGGCCGTGGGTCTCTTCGACCGGTACGTCAAACAGTCCGGCATCGTCCAGCAGGTGCCGGGCCGCAGCCGCCCCCGACAGGCCGGCCGGTTCCTCCATGCCCTGCGAATAGGCCGATCGGATCCGCCACTGCGCCCACATCATCAGCAAGAGGGCGGGGGAGACGAACAGCAAGTACGTCGGATTGAAAAACATCGTCGCAACTCACCTTCCCACAACGGACTGACCCGGGACGCCAACCAGCCGGGACAACTCCCGCCTCCAGCAGCCCTTCCCATCGAAGTCCTGACAGTCATTTATACGCGATTGCCGCCGCGGGGGTTCAAAAAATCCGCCGCGGTCCTGTCACGTTGCACCGGTCGTTTCTCCCACGGCAGCGGAAGCGGCGGGCCCAGACGCCTCCGCAGTGCCCACCCGCTCGGGGGGGGCGGGGGCTTCCCGGCGGCGGAACCGGTTCGCCAGCCGCACACTGGGGGCCTCGACCAGCCGGTAAAACCCATGCGCGGCCGCCAGGCTGGCCCCCAGGGCCACCAGCAGAGTCCCCGCCGCCACCGGAGAGGACAAGGGGGCTCCCAAGACCCGCTCAGCCAGAGTCGTTACCACGTGGGCGACGGGGAAGTGGATGAGGTACAGGCTGTAGGAAATGCGGCCCAGGAACTGCAACCACGGCCAATCGAGGGCGGTCGCGAGTCGGCCCGCCCGGTGCATCACCACAATCGAGATTCCACACACCAGAGCCGCCTTCAACTCGAGCGACGCCAGCAGCGATTCCCCGTCGAAGTGCAGGGCGTCGGCCCCCCAGAGACGCACCACCACCAGCCCGGCATACCCCCAGAAGACCCACGCGGGTGCCTGGTTCGACACCGTCCAAAAGGCGGCAATTCCCAGAAAGAACAGGCAGAAGAAGTACAGTACGAAATCATCGAGGGGACGATTGCGGTTCCACCACACCAGCGAGGCAACCCCGAACCCGCCGAAGACGAACACGGGCCAGAACCAGCCCGGCCACCGCGGAGTGTGCCGCGTCAGCCACTGCACCACCCCCAGCCCCAACACATAGGCCAGGTAAAACTGGAACTCGATGCAGAGTGTCCAGAAACCGGCCGAGAGACTGTCGTACCCCAGAATCTTGTGCAGATAGAGCAGGTGGGCCCCCACGGTCCCCAGCGACAAAGGGGGGGAGAGGGGGGTGGGTACATCGACTGGAGAGACGGCTCCCCACCACCGCGTCATCACAAAGTGCAGCAGTAACACCAGGGCCAGGGTCGACCAGTAGGGAGGATCGAGCCGCAGGGACCGGCGGAATGCGAAGTTGGCGAAATAGCCTGGAGTGACCCGCGCCCGTCGCACGCTGTACGCAATCACAAATCCGCTGATGACGAAAAACACCTGAACTCCCACCCAGGCATGGTCACAGAAGCCTTGCAACAGGGTGGGAATGGACCCGCGTGCACTCTCGGCCACCGGGCCGTAGCGGGTGATGTGGTAGCAGGTGACCCCCAGCGAGGCGAAGCCCCGCAGTCCGTCCAGGTACCGCAATCGTTCGGAGGAGGCAGCAGCCTGCGGCAAGGAATGCGCCGATTGGGAAACAGACACGATGGAGGCACAACAGGGCCGGCCGATCCTGGGAGACAGAACGGCGGGAAGGAAACAACAGCCAAACGGCAGAGCGCGGCAGCCGTCGATCCAAGTGACAGGGGAGGTTACCACACCCCCCAAGTGGTCGTCGATTGCGCACCCGTGGCCCGCCCGGTCGGCCGGGTTTGTGGCCGGTCGGGTCCAGTGCCAACCGGTACGGACGCTCCAACCGCTACGGACAACCCCACCGCTACGATCGGTCTCCAACCTCTCGGGACGTTGACATGGGCCATCGAACGGCCCATGACCCGAATCCCCGGCATGATCCCGTTGCGTAGGCGGCCGGTGCGCACCGACGCTGGACTGCGTCGCCCTGTCGGCAACGCGGTTGGACACTTGCGAGTTCGACAAACTGGAAGTTCGTCGCCACGGCCTTGTCGTAGGATAGGTTTTCAACCTGTCCGTGAAGCGACGTCGTCTATCGAACGGCCCATGACCCGAACCCCCGGCATGATCCCGTTGCACCGGCGGCCGGTGCGCACGGACGCAGAGCCGCGTGGTGCTGTTGGCAACGCGGTTGGACACTTGGGAGTTCGACAAACTGGAAGTTCGTCGCCACGGACGGGCGGACGCCTTTAGACGGCGTCGATCTGGTGCGCGATGCGCAGCAGGCGGCGGACTTCGTCGAGGTGACACTGCAGATCGGCGGGTGTATGCC
>JBKCTR010000496.1:0-5236 GCA_046318755.1 Planctomycetaceae bacterium | reverse complement strand
GCATGGTCAAACGTTCTCTTTGTGGTTGGTGACCCTCCGGCAATCGCGCAGTTGTTTGGCAGAGATGCTGAAAACGACTGCAGTGTTGGTCGGCTGAAGAGGCGATGGGATCCGTTGAGTTCCACAAGAAAGCGCTCCGATGACAACAGATCACAACTCGGTGGAGTCGCTGACGCGGTTTGCCGAGTACCTGACGGATGGGTTTTATGACGAGATGTTTCTTCCCGACGGCAGTCCGCGGCCGCGAGCCGAGTTGCTGGCCTGGCGGATGAAGACCCTCTCTCCGGGAGAGATGGCGAGTCGGCAGCGGGCGGCGGACCAGGCGCTGCTGAACATGGGAATTACCTTCAACGTCTACGGCCACGAGCAGGGGACCGAGAAGATCTGGCCGTTTGACCTGGTGCCGCGAATTCTGGAATCGGCCGAGTGGAGCCGGATCGAGGCGGGGTTGCGGCAGCGGATCCGGGCGCTGAACCTGTTCATCGATGACATGTATCACGATCAGCAGATTGTGAAGGATGGGATTTTTCCCGAGTACATGGTGAAGACGGGGCGGAACTTCCTGAAGCAATGTCAGGGATTGAAGCCTCCCCGGGGGATCTGGTGTCATATCACCGGGACCGATCTCGTGCGGGATACCGATGGCACCGTCTATGTGTTGGAAGACAACCTGCGTTGTCCCTCGGGGGTGTCTTACGTCCTGGAAAACCGGGAGGTGATGAAACGGACATTCCCGCAGCTCTTCGAGGGGTTGTCGATCTTGCCGGTCGAGAATTACCCCGAGCAGTTGCTGCGGATGCTGCAATACATCGCCCCGACGACCGATGATGAACCCACGGTGGTCGTGCTGACTCCCGGGATCTACAACTCGGCCTATTTCGAGCACTGTTTTCTGGCCCAGCAGATGGGGGTCGAACTGGTTCAGGGAAGCGATCTGGTGGTGGCGAACGGTTTCGTCCACATGCGCACCACGCGGGGATTGCGGCGAGTGGATGTGATCTATCGGCGGATCGATGACGAGTTTCTCGATCCACTGACGTTCCGGGCCGATTCAGCGCTGGGAGTTCCCGGTCTGATGGATGTCTATCGGGCCGGGCGCGTGGCTCTGGCGAACGCCCCGGGAACCGGCATCGCCGACGACAAGGCGGTCTACGCCTATGTGCCGCAGATGATCAAGTATTACCTGGGGGAAGAGATCACTCTGCCCAATGTGCCGACGTTTTTGTGTGCCGATGAGGAACAGCGCAACCATGTGCTGCGGAACATCGATCAATTGGTGATCAAGCCGGCGAATGAGTCGGGAGGTTACGGCATTCTGGTGGGGCCCCGGGCGACCCCGGAGCAGCATGCGAAGTACCGCGAGTTGATTGAGGCGAATCCGCGGAATTACGTGGCGCAGCCGACGCTGGCGCTCTCCCGGGTGCCGACCCTGGTGGGGGACCATCTGGAAGGGCGGCATGTCGATTTGCGGCCGTACATTCTCTACGGCGAAGACATCTACATTCTGCCGGGCGGGTTGACCCGGGTGGCGCTGGTAAAAGGATCACTGGTGGTGAATTCGTCGCAGGGTGGGGGCAGCAAGGACACGTGGGTCCTCAAGAATGGCATTCCGAGGCTGGCCGACTTCCTGGAGCGGCAGCAATGACCCGACCGATCCCGGTTGTTTCCTCCCGCAGGTGGCATCTCTGCGGGGCACACTTGTCCCAATCCCTTGAGCAAACATGTTAAGCCGGGTTGCCAATTCGATTTATTGGATGAGTCGCTACGTCGAACGGGCCGAGAATGTGGCGCGGTTCATCGATGTGAACCTGAACATGTCGCTCGACCTCGGTTCCGAGATGGAGCGGCACTGGGCGCCGCTGATCTATACCACGGGAGACCAGGCGGCGTTTCATGCGATCCACTCTCTGGCCGATCAGGAAAGCGTGATCCAGTTTCTGACGTTTGAACGTCAGAACCCGAACTCGATTCTGACGTCGCTCTCGGTGGCCCGCGAGAATGCCCGCACGGTGCGCGACATGATCAGTTCGCCGATGTGGGAGGAGCTGAACAAGTTCTATCTGTTGGTGAAGTCGGCCACGCCGAGCCAGGTGCTGGATTCTCCCTTCGAATTCTTCGGCCAGATCAAGCTGGCCGCGCATACGCTGGCGGGTGTCACCGAGTCGTCCTTATCCCACGGAGAGGCCTGGCACTTTCATCGCCTGGGACAGATGCTCGAACGGGCAGACAAGACCTCGAGAATTCTCGATGTGAAATACTACGTGCTGTTGCCAACGTCGTCCGACATCGGCACGCAATTGGACACAAACCAGTGGGCGGCTCTGTTGAAGTCGGCCAGTGCACTGGAGATGTACCGCAAGGCCTATGGACGGATTACTCCGCAGTCGGTGGCGGACTTCCTGATTCTCGACCGGGAATTTCCCCGGGCGATCCGGTTCTGCCTGGCGCGGGCCGAGGAATCGCTGTTGGCCATCACGGGGGGGGAACATGGCACCTTCCAAAACCGTGCTGAGCATCAGCTCGGCCGCCTGCGGAATGAATTCGACTACACCAACATCGATGAAATTCTGCAGGGGGGGATGCATGAATTCATCGACCGGTTCCAGCGCTCTGTGAACAGCGTGGGGGACGCAATCTTCGAAACGTTCTTCGCGCTGCGACCTGTGCCGACCCAGTCTCAATGGCAGTCTCAATGAGAACTGGCCGCTGGTCGGGCGGGCCACGTGCGCCCGGCTGCGGCGGCCGCTGCCCCCGCGTTGATTCTCCCCCAGTCTCCCGACCGTCCCGCGGCGCGACGGGCCCCCTGTTCTCGACCCGAGGTTGATGCGCACCCATGGCCATTCACGTCGCCCTTCATCACCGCTCCCGCTACCGTTACGACCGCGTGGTGAAGCTGGGGCCGCAGACCATTCGGCTGAGGCCCGCCCCCCATTGCCGGACACCCATTCTGGCCTCTTCGCTGCAGGTGCAGCCCTCCCGCCAGTACCTGAACTGGCAACAGGATCCGTTTGGCAACTACCTGGCCCGGCTGGTGTTTCCGGACGCGGCGCGGGAACGGTTGGTGGAGGTGGACCTGGTCGCGGAAATGACGGTCATCAACCCGTTCGATTTCTTTCTGGAATCGACGGCCGAGCAATTTCCGTTCACCTACCCGGCCGCCACGGTCGCCGAGCTGTCGCCCTATCTCGAAAAGGTGCCCCTCTCGCCCCGGTTCGCCCGGTTTCTGGAAGGAGCACCCGCTGCAGAACGGCGGACGATCGACTGGCTGGTCGACATGAATCAATACGTCTCCCGCGAGATCAGCTACCTGATCCGTCTCGAGCCGGGGGTGCAGACGTGCGAGGAGACGCTGGAGAAGCGGAGTGGTTCGTGCCGTGATTCGGCCTGGCTGCTGGCGCAGATGCTGCGTCATCGGGGGCTGGCGACGCGGTTTGTGTCGGGCTATCTCATCCAGCTTCAGGCGGATGAAAAGTCGCTCGATGGACCATCTGGACCCGAGCAGGACTTCACCGATCTGCACGCCTGGACCGAGGTGTATCTGCCTGGGGCGGGCTGGGTGGGACTGGACCCCACCTCGGGATTGTTCGCCGGTGAGGGGCACCTTCCGCTGGCCGCCACGCCCGAGCCCACATCGGCCGCCCCCATCGCCGGGTTGGTCGATCCGTGTGAGTGCGAATTTGACGTGACGATGACGGTCACTCGCATCCGTGAGGATCCACGCGTGACCCGGCCGTACACCGAGGAGCAGTGGCGGGCGATCGACCGGCTGGGATTGCGGGTGGACGAGGCGCTGCGGGCGGGACGGATCCAACTGACCATGGGGGGAGAGCCGACGTTCGTTTCCATCGATCAGCGCGATCTGCCCGAGTGGAACACGACCGCACTGGGAGACCACAAGCGGCACTTGGCTGGCGCGCTGTTCGAGCGGTTGTCGAACCGGCTGACACGGGGGCCGTTGCTGCATTTCGGCCAGGGGAAATGGTATCCGGGTGAGCAACTGCCGCGATGGGCGCTGTCTTGCTACTGGCGGAAGGATGGCGAGCCAATCTGGACCCGGCCCGACTTGCTGGCGACGGAGCAGGCCGAAATGGGGCACGGAGATCCCCAGGCCCAGAAGTTCATCCAGCGGCTGGCGGAGCGATTGGGATTGCCGGGCGAGAATGCGACCCCCGGCTACGAAGATGCGCTGTACTACCTGTGGAAGGAACGCCGGCTGCCGGCGAATGTCGAATTCCACGAGTCGCACCTGCGGGATCCGATCGAACGCGCCCGGCTGGCCCGGCTGCTCGAGCAGGGGCTGGACCGCCCTGTGGGCTACCTGCTGCCTCTGGCGGCGGGAGCCGAGCCGGGCGAGTGGCAGAGCCATCGCTGGGTCACCCGTTCGGGAAAGATCTGTCTCAGCCCCGGCGACTCGGCGATGGGTTTTCGGCTGCCGCTCGACACTCTGCTGTGGTCTCCGCGGCGTGATGAGCCGATGATTTTCGAACGCGATCCACTGGCTCCCCGACCCGCCAGCCTGGGGAGTGCGCTGGCGCGGGCCCGCGAGGCGGCGAACCTGCGGGCGCGATCCGCATTTCGGCAGGATCCGCTGCGCTCTCCGGGAGCCGCCCATCCCGCCAGTGTGCGCAGTCAGTATCCGCAGCGGCGTCCGCAGTTTGGGGCCGACCCGGCCGCCACGTACAGTTCCACGGTTCCTCCCGGACTGACCGGAGGACGCGGGAGCCACCTGGGAGCGACCGATTTCGCGGTCGACGCCACGAACGCCGACGGCCTGATTCGCACCGCCCTCTGCGTCGAGCCGCGACAGGGTGTGCTGCATGTGTTCCTCCCGCCGGTGGGTCACGTGGAGGAGTACCTCGATCTGGTCTCGCGGATCGAGGCCACGGCGGCCGAGTTGAACATGCCAGTGCGCATCGAGGGGTATCAACCCCCGTATGATCCCCGGCTGGAGGTGCTGCGGGTGACGCCGGATCCCGGGGTCATCGAGGTGAACATGCCCCCGGCGTCCAACTGGCCCGAGTTGAGAGAGCTGACCGAGACGCTGTACACCGAGGCACGGCAGTCGCGGCTGAGCACCGAGAAGTTCATGCTCGATGGACGGCACACCGGCACCGGGGGCGGGAACCACATCGTGCTGGGGGGCCCGACACCGGCGGAAAGTCCATTTTTGCAGCGGCCGGACCTGCTGCGGAGTTTTGTCTCGTACTGGAACAATCGGCCGTCGCTGTCTTATGTC
>JBKCTR010000495.1:0-6854 GCA_046318755.1 Planctomycetaceae bacterium | reverse complement strand
GGCGGCGTGAGTCGTCACAACCGTCGCCGACCCGCAGTGGACCGGTTCCCTTGGGTGACAGCATCGCGGGCCGCCATCCATTCCCGCTGTCCCCTCGGGGAATCTCTCTGCGACGGAATCACGGGAATGATCGTTTCCCTGTTCCCATGCCCAAGCGTGCGGAATGTCTGGAAATTCATCGGCCGGATTTGGGCGATCACCTTCACGACGGGGGGGCCTCGCCAGAAACTGCATCTCCGACCAGAAAAGCCGGAAGGGGGGGCTTGGGGGCCCGGCCTGATCAGATCGCCGCGGTTCATCCCACGGCACGCACTCGAGGTGTGACCCGGGTTTCAGGTCTTGACCGAGCGGGCCCGCAAACGCGCGAGGGCCCGCGAGAGTGTCGGGCCGATCGAGTTCTCGGGAATGCCCAGATCGTCGGCGATCTCCCGGTAGCTGCGCCCTTCGAGGTGATACTGACGGATGATGCTCAATTGGGGCTCGGCCAGCCCCTCGAGCATCAGCTCGATTTGTTCGAAGTCGTCGATCCGCTGGGCATCGCCCGGCCGGGCGGGAAGGCGTTCCAGGGCCGGTCCGGTCGCCTGGTGCCCCAACACTTCCGCGGCTCGCCGCTGACTCAGTCGACGAACCACAATGCGCCGTGCCACCACGCACAAATAGGTCGCCAGGGACGACTTGCCCCGGAACTGGCGCAGAATGGCGAAGTCGCGTTCGAGCAGTGTGACGTAGATGTCGGCACACAAATCTTCGATGTCGGCAGGGTCCAGGGAGATTCCCCGACACCTCGCCGCGTGGCGGATCACGTGCACAAACAATCCAGAAAACCGATTGACGAAGTCGGTCCAACCCTCCTTGGAACCTGCCAAACAGCGATCGAGCAGGTCGCGATCAATCTGGGTCAGGGCCACGGCATTCACCGTTGGGTGGGAAACAAACGGGACAATGAAGAGTCGGGCGGCCCTTCATAGCCGCCTTGGGCATCCGCTTCTGTCAACACACGTTCCGGCAAGTCTGGGCCATCTCGGGTGGCGGACTTCCCTCTCTGAATTCTAAGTCGCGATGACGGTCGGACAACCAGAATCCCGGGAAAAGCTCGTTGAATTGTCCCAAGGCAGCCCGACTCTCACTCCGCATCACCTGGGACCGGGCAGAAACTCACACACGTGCTTAATCTTTGAACACCCGTACCGAAGAAACCTCGGCCACCGAGAGTTGAACTCGATCTCTCGGTTTGTGGTCGTAACCCTTCCCGTTCAGGTTCGACGGAACCTCGGTTTTGGCGACGATTTCTTCAGCATTCACGAGAACAATCCCGTCGGCCCCGGCACTCTGGACCCAGCCGGTCACCGAGCGGTTGATGTCTTTGGTCTCGACCGTGCAGCGGGCCCCCTTGGGAACCTGCGTCAATTGGTCGGGCTGGTAGCGCTTGACGTCGACAACAGCATATTTCTTGCTGGGGGGAACGCGTTGGTAGCGGACCGAAGACTGCTTCGAGGCAGATCCCTGCTGGCAAGCGGACAACCCCGTCAGCAGCAGACCGGCCAACAACAACACGCCTGTGCGAGCCATGACGAGTCGGGGGAAATGCACTTGGGTTGAGGGAAAGCCTGCCCGGGCACAGCGCCCCGCAGGTACACACCAGGCGCAGGGGGGGCCAGCCCTCCCGCGGCGCGAGGGATGTACCACGCATCCCGCGACAATGGCAAGATGACTTGGATCGTCTCTCGAGTCCCCGGAAACCAGAGTCCCCAAAGCCCCGGGTTTCCCGAGTCCCCCCAACCCGGCACCCTCCTCCCGCAGGTCGGGCCGGGGCCAGAGGGAGCACCCCATCGGCCAGCCACCCAGCCTCCCCGAACAGGCGGGGCCCGCGGGAATGTGGAGTGCTGCAACGGGGCGGCGACCCCGCACCTCGGTTCGGGGGTGGCGAGGCGCCCCGCGATTGGCACGCCGACCGGGCCCCGGATCACGGGTTTGGGCCCTTGGCGACCCCCGGCCGCGAGGGTCGGAACACAATGTCACCTCCCGCAACTCGGCCACGCGACGGGTGAAGTGGACTCGTGAAGTGGACTGATGGTGCCGTCGGGGAGGAGGACTACTTCCGTTCGAGGGGAACCAAATCGAGGGAGGGGAGCGGGTTGCCGGACTGGACCGCGTCGATCAACAGGTCGAGGAATCCTTCGGGATCTTTGTAGCCATCTGGCTTTTGTTTCCGCATTCCATCGACGGTCTGGAGCAGGGTGGCGGCCTGCCGCAGGTTTCCTTCGGAGGCGAATTTGTGCGCTCGCAAGGCCAGGGCCCAAAACGACTGGGGGGCCTGCTTCACCACATCATCGAGAGCCCGTTTACGCTCTTCGGCCTGCCGCAGTCGGGTTTCTTCGGAATCCCATTGGTCGGCGGCTGCCTTGTCGCCCAGCAGGGTATTGGCTCGCTTGAGGGTATGGGCGATGGAACTGGTCAGTTTGTTGGGAACCGACAACGGCTGCAGCCAGTCAATCGCCTGTTGAGGCTGCCGTTCGTCGAGTGCGGCACGGGCCAACCCTTCGCGGGCGCGGGGAAGATCGGGGTCGAGGGCGATTCCCTTCTTCCAGGCGTCCCCCGCCTGGGCCAGATCTCCCTGCAGTTCCCAGGCTTCTCCCAGATAGGAATACCGTTCGGCGGTGGGGCGCAGCTCGATGGACCGGGTGAGGTATCGAATGGCCTCTTCGGGTTTACCGTCGTTCAGACAGGCCTGACCCATCCCCTGGAACAATTCTTCGGGAAGAATCTGCAGACCAGCACCGTCGGGGTTGGACTCGACGAGTTGTCCAAACGCTTCGGAGGCCAGGCGGTAATTGCCATGATTGCTGTGCAGCACTCCCAACAGCAGCAGTCCCCGTTCGCGCTGTCCGGGCAACTGGGCCAGCTCGGTGGCCACGCGACCTGCCTCTTCAAACTCACCCGCCTGCATCGCGCAGGCGGCCAGTTCGTGGGTCACATTCGCGTTGGTGGGCTCTTTCTGGTGCACCTGACGCAACAGGGGCAGGGCATCGGTCCAGCGCTGCATCCGCAGCAACGCCTCGCCCCACGCCCGCTGACCGGTCACCGAATCGCTGCCGATCCGTTCGTAGATCGCCAAGGCATCGGGGAACCGGCGCAGGCCCACCAGGGCCTGGGCTTTCAGGTCGAGGGCCCGGCTGCTGGCCGGGTCTCCCTTCAGGTAGCTGTCGACCCGTTCAAGGGAGGTGCGGAAATCGCCCTGCGTCAGCGACCGTTCGATCGCCTTCAGGGGACGCTCGGCCCACCACAGCCAGCCCAGCCGCAACCCCGCGGTGACGACCGGAATGCCCACCCACACCGTCAGCAGCCGGCGGATGGGAGAGCCGCGACGAACGGGCCGTCGAACCCGGGGGGGAGTGGACGCGGCGGAAGTCTCAGCAGACATGTCACCATCCAGACAGCACAACAGACCCCAGATCGGGTATCGACCCCACAAAGGCCGCTCTTTGTGTGTACCCGCCCAACCCGGGCGAGGCAAGTGCGGTGCCGCCGCCGGAGCGGTCCATGGGGCCCGGCTGGGACGGACCTGGGTCAGAACGCAACCTCCAGTGCCCCTGGCCCCCCCCGGCCTTTGCACAGGTCTGTCCACTCCCAAGAGAACAGACCGGGACGTTCGTCCGCGGCATGCACCGGAAACAGGTCTCTCTCCGCGAGGGTTCGTACCGCGGGAGCGCCCTACGGTGCCCCCCTGCGGGAGGGGCGTCTGATCCTCGCCGGATCGCCCGCAGAAACACCTCTCTCACCCATGGGCAGACACGCCTCCGGCGAGTCGAGCCGGCAGTATGCGCGCGAACCTTGGGGGGCGATCCAATCCGCCGGGTTGCTGATCGACAGACGCTGACCGACCGAGTTGGGGTGGCTGAGTTGGGCTGGCAGAGTTCCCCCAGGTTCTCGAACCACCCGCATGTCCCATGGGTGAGTCGCCCTGCGGAAATGGAGCTGGTCCATTCAATCCGGCAGGGCCTTAGGAACGGATCTTGGCAGATCTTTATCGAATGGACTACACTCGTACCTTGCGCAGTGCGGGACGTTGTGGAAATGCGTCCAGTCTCTGCCAGAGTCGCCTTCAAGTCGCAGTCCGGTCCGGCAAGTCGATTGGCCGCTGGAATTCGCGACCGTGACTTCCGTTGTTCCCGTGAGTTCCCCCAGTTTCGAGTGTCATGGACAGCCAGCATCGCCAAGAACTGCAGCAGAACGATCTCTCTGTGTTGCTGCAGAAACTGAATCGGTTCCTCGAGAAGCACGGCAATCGCATCTCGATTGGAATCTGCCTGGCGACCGCGTTGTTGGTGGGCTGGATCTTGTGGCAGCGGAACGTCAAGGCCCGTGAGCAGGTCGCCTGGTCGCAGCTTTCGGGCTCGTCGAGTCCGGACGACCTCGAAGATGTCTGGAAGAAAAACCCCGATTCCACCGCGGCCCCCTGGGCCCGGCTGGTCGAGGCCGAGCAGCGTCTGACCAATGGCATCCAGTCGATGTTCCTCGATGTCGAAGCAGGGCGCAAAGAGTTGGATCAGGCCCGCAAGAGCTTTGAAGTCTTGTCGGAACTGGGCAGTGCCCCCCGGATGGTTCGGGAACGGGCCCTGTTCGGCTTGGCCCGAGCCGAGGAAAGTCTCTCGGATGGCAGCACCCAGGAGGCGCAAAAGGCCTACCAGCGGCTGGTCGAGCGATTTCCCGACTCATTCTTTAAGGACAAGGCCGAGCAGCGTCTGCGCGAACTGGCCTCGGGCGGCAGTGCCGAGTTCTACCAGTGGTTCGCCAAATTCGATCGACCCAAGCCCAAAGATCAGTCCCCGCGTGATACCGGTGCCGCTGGCGGCGGTCTCGACCTCGAAGCGCTTCGCAACTTGGCCGAGCAGGCCCGCCAGGACTCGAATTCCGATTCGGATGAGCCCGCATCAGAAGAGACCGATGGCCTGAGTCCCCCAGGCGAAGGCGAATCGGCCGAACCGGGCACTCCGGCCGAGCCGGCCCCCGAGACCCCGGCGACCGAGCCGTCGGTCCCCGAGGCACCCGCCGACCCGGCGGCGACTCCCCCCCAGGAACCGGCCGCGGAACCGGCGGCGGACAAGACCCCCTGAGCCTTCCTGAGAAAGCCCACCGGTCCTGGCTGCGGGTGCGCCCGGCATGACCGACGAACTGTCGACGCAACCCACCGTTGTCACGGTTGAAGCGCGGGCGCATGGCTGGCGGGTCGATCATTTCCTCTCCCGCCTGTGGCCCAATTACAGTCGGGCGCTGTTCCAAAAGGCGATTGAACAGCAGGGGGTGTTGGTCAACGGGTTGCCCGTCAAGGCCAGCCGGAAGCTGCGCGTCAACGATCTGGTCTCGGTCCGGCTGCCAGCCCTGCCCGATCGTTCGATCACCCCCGAAGAACTCCCCCTCCACATCCTGTTCGAAGACGAACACCTGGTGGTGATCAACAAGCCAGCCGGGATGATTACCCATCCTGGCCGGGGGAATCCCACGGGGACCCTGGCGGCCGCCCTGCAGTTTCATTTCGACCAGCTCAGCGACATGGCGGGGGAAGACCGCCCCGGGATTGTCCACCGGCTGGACCGCGACACCACCGGCGTGATTGTTGTGGCGAAGGACAATCAGGTGCATCACCGGCTGGCAGAGCAGTTTGAACGCCGCGAGGTGCAGAAACAGTACGTCGCGCTCGCCTGGGGCGTGTTCGACCGCGACAGCGACTGGATCGAAACCCACCTGCGGGTGAATCCCCGCGAGCGCGAAAAGATGATGGTCTGCGACCCCGGTGAAAACACCCGGGTCGCCACCACCTTCTATGAAGTGCTCGAACGGTTCTACGACTTCACCTGGGTGCGGCTGCATCCCAAAACCGGGCGGACTCACCAGTTGCGGGTCCACCTGCAGCATCTGGGGCATCCCATTGTCGCCGACCGGATGTATGGGGGGCGGGCGGAACTGCGTCTCTCGCAACTCGGACTGCGCCGAGACAAGCTTCCCCCGGTTTCGCGACCGGCGAAATTGCCCACGGGGGAAGATGAGGACGCGGGGAACGAGCCGGTGCCGGTCGACCCGGATGTGCTGATTTGCCGCCAGGCGCTGCACGCCCAGCGGCTGTCATTCCGGCACCCGGTCAGCCAGCAGCCGCTGACCTTCGAGGCCCCCTTGCCAGACGACATGGCCCGCACCCTGACTGCCTTGCGTGCGACCCGTTGACGCGTCATTCTGGCCACGTGACACCACCTGTTGGAAACCGACGAGGACTGTGCGATGCGCTTGGGAAAGATTGTCTTGCCATCGGGAGAGAGTGGGCTGGGAGTGCTGGTTCCCGAGGGAATTCGGGTGATGCCCTTCCCGGCGGGATGCAAGTCACTCGCCGACGTGCTGTATTCACCCGATCCGCGGGCGTTGGTCCAGAAGCACCTCTCCGACTCGCGGCTGATCTCGCTGGCCGAGGTTGATCTGCAGGCCCCCATCGATCATCAGGAGGTCTGGGCTGCCGGGGTGACCTACAAGCGCAGCCAGGTGGCCCGGATGGAGGAATCGGAGACGGGAGCCTCGCATTACGACCGGGTCTACACCGCTCCCCGGCCGGAAATCTTCTTCAAGGGGACGGCCCGGCGGGTGACGGGGCCAGGGGGCCCCGTGCGGATCCGCAAAGACACGAAGTGGTCGGTTCCCGAGCCCGAGTTCGCCCTGGTGATCTCTCCCCAGGCGAAGCTGGTGGGGCTGACGATCGGCAACGACATGAGCGCCCGCGACATTGAGGGAGAGAACCCCCTCTACCTGCCGCAGGCCAAGGTCTACAACGAGTGCTGTGCACTGGGGCCTTGCGTGCTGCTGCCCGAGGG
>JBKCTR010000494.1:0-4441 GCA_046318755.1 Planctomycetaceae bacterium | reverse complement strand
AGCTTGCGCCAGTGGATGCCATCGGCCGAGGCGAAGCTGAGCAGCCCCTTGCTGGTGATGGTTCCCCCCACCGCCTTGTATTTTTCATCCGGGCGGGCCTGGGGATTGGTGTCGAGGAACGGGGCGAAATTGTGTGTCTCGTCCCCGCCGCGCCAGAATATATTGTTCTGCTTGTTGCCGGTGTTGTTCTGCGTGGGGGGCCAGTCGAAGAGTCCCTAGGCGGGTTTTTTCCAGTGGATGCCGTCGTCACTCTCGGCATAGCAGACCACCTCCGACTGCGCCTGCCGCAGGGGAGGGGGATCGAGCAGGTAGCGGTGACCGCGATAGTACATGCGGTACCGGTTCCCCTCTTGAATGACGGTTGCGTAGCCGCTGGAGTTTCCTTCCCACGGTTCATTCAGCGTGAGGGCCACTTCTCGCGGCGTGGGGTGATGCAGCCGCAATTGGGCCCGTCCGACCAGAGGTTCCAGCAACGTGGTGTCGACAAACAGTTCGCGTCGGCCGCCCAGCGCCACCGGCTCGGCCGCGAAGAGGGCTTCCGGCAGGCTGAAGATCAATGCCGCAAGTGCTGGAAAGAGGCGAGAGAGCATGGCGGGGTCCTGGGGAGGGAAATCGGGTGGTGGAGAATCGGGCCGCGGTGCGGCGTTGTTCACGGGACCGGTCCCGTCGTGATGGGGAATGTGTTCCGCACCGGTCCGACTGGTCGGGGTGGGGCCTGTTTATACTGGCGGGTTTCTCCAGCCGCCATGCGATGGGGCTCGCCGGCTTGGTCGCACGATTGCCGACGGACTACAGTTGTTGTCAACCATTCTTCCTGCGTCCGCGGAGTTCCTGGCGATGAAGTTCCACCGGCATGTCTTCCCCACGGTTGAGCAATACCTGCATCACCGGCCGCCGTATCTGCTGGTCGATGAAATCCTGGAACACAGTGAGACCGAGATCCACACCCGCAAGCGTGTGACGGGGGATGAATTCTTTCTTGCGGGACACTTTCCCGGTTCACCGATTTTCCCCGGGGCGATGCTGCAGGAACTGACCACGCAGTCGGCCGGTATCCTGATCGCGGCCGAGTACAACCCGATGCCGGTTTACGACACGACCGATCCCTTCTTCAACGAGTACGCCCTGGGAGTCCTGGTTCGGGTCGAGCAGGCCCGGTACCGCAGTTTCGCCCGGCCCGGGGATGTGCTGGAGGTCAAGGTGGTGCTGGAGGAACGGGTGGAGCAGTTGTTTGACTTTCGCGCCACGGTCACCCGGGTCGGGGGGCCGGTCATCATGCGGAACGCCTTCCAGCTCACCAACATCAAGTCGACGTTGTTGCAGGGGAAAGAGACGGCGGCCGGGTGAGGTCGGCGTAGGCCGGTGATCGCCCAGAGCCGCCTCACGCACCACCCCGCGGCTACTCGCGGAACTGGAATGAGTAGAGTTCCGCATCCCGCAGCAGCAACCGCAGGCGGACGGTTTGGCCCGCGAGTGACGACGTATCGCTCTTGCCCTGCCAGGTGATCACCCGGTCGAGGCTATCCCCGAAGGTTTCGTCGCAGTCATCGAGCGAGAAGCCCGCCAGGGGTTCCCCCTGCGGATCGGTCAGCTCGACAAACAGGTTGCCCGCTGCCGAGGTCGAGAAATTGAGCGTCAACTGCTTGCCGGCGAAGGTGAACGGCTTGGTCAACAGTTCGCCCCCTTCAAACGGAGCCTTCGCCGCGACGAAGCCATCGATGCGCAAGGTCCAGCGACGAATGGTTTCGGCGGTCCGCCAGTAGTGCTCGGCGATGTAGAACGACAGTTCGTTGGGGGCTCCGGGGAGCTTGCTGGGGGTTTCCACCAGGCCATGTGCGGGGTAGCAGTCTCCATACACCCATGAGCCGGGACGTTCGGGGCCGATCCGCAAAAAGGCTTCGTTCCAACGATGGAAGTTCTCCCCATCGCGGCTCGATATGAAGACCCCATCGGTGATGGCGGTGCCGATGCGTTCTTCCTTGCGGGCCCGCAATTCCCGATGGGCCAAGTCGGGCAGGGCCCGCATCGAGGGAGACCAGGGGCGTTCGACGTAGCGCACGGGGAAGCCCAGAAAGAGATGCGGAGCGCGGTAATAGCGGTCGATGCAGTTGGTGTAGTACTGCTCGCGTTTGACCTCGGGGGTCAGGGAGAGCAGTTTGGGGGTGGTCCAGGTGCGGAAGTCATCGGAGTAGGCGACGCGGATGTCGCGTTGGCCGTCGTGGAAGTCGCGGACATAGGCCCGGTAGCGGTTCTCCTGGGCATCCCAGAAGCCGATGTTCTGCGAGTCGAACGCCCCCTGCTTGATCACGGGCTGGTCTCCCAGCCGGGTCCAGCGCAGGCCATCGGCCGATTGCCACGCGATCAAACCCTCCTTCGATTGCCCCAGCGCCTTGTAGCGGGCTTCGGGGGCGCACTGCGGGTTCTCGTCGCGGAACGGGGTGAAGTTGTCGTAGATGCCGGTCACCACGACGTTGTTCTGCGTCGAGCCGTTGATCTCGATCAGTCCCAGGTTCGGCTTCGTCCAGGTGATGCCGTCGGTGCTCTCGGCATAGCAGATATGGTAGGGATGGGTGGGGGGCTCGGCGGGATCGAGCTGCCACTGCGCACCCTGGTACCACATGCGGTACTTCCCCTGTTCGGGGATGATGCGGAAGTAGATGCAGGTATTTCCTTCCCAGGGCTGATCGCAGGCGAAGCTGATTTCCTGAGGCTGGGGATGCTGCAGTTCGAGCCGGACGTTGCGCAGGCGATCGATGAGAAAGCTGTCGACAAACAGCTCGCGGCGGGAGCCGATCGCGATGGGACCGTTCGGTTCGTCGGCCGCCGACAGGGGAGCGGGCAGCGAGAGCACCGCCAGGCAGCAGGTCAACAGGCAGGAAAACCAACGCATGCAACGAACCTCCAGGTGAGGGGAGGGAAGAGTGAGTCACAGGACAAGTCGCGTAAGACGCCCGATGCGGTGGTTGTAGCCGATTGCGCATGGCCGTGCGCAGGGTGGGCCCCCATCCGCCAACCCCCGCTGGGCACCCAACCAAAAGACACCGTCCGCAAGGGCCCAAAACCAGCGTGGCGGGGGGGCGGACCGCTGGGTCCGCTCCGCGGGTTAGTGATCCGAAATTCCCCGCACCGCTGGGAAGCGAAACCTCCTGGACCGGAAATCCAATCCGCGTCCATCCGAACATCGCGCCGCAAGGGCCCAGCACCAGCGTCGCGGGAGCGCGGACCTCCGTGTCCGCCCCCCTGAGCATTCAACCGAAAACCCCCGTCCCAATGGGCTGCCCAACAGCTCGGCCCGAAAACCCAATCTGCGTTCATCCGAACATTGCGTCGCAAGGGCCCAGCGGACGGGGGCCTGCCCGATCCAGGTTTGTTTTTTGCCCATTGGGACGGGGGATTGCGGATGAGCGCCCATTGGAGCGGACACAGAGGTCCGGCGGCCGTGGGCCGAGAGAGTAGAGGAGAGAAAGTCGAGAGTAGAATTTGGGGGGCCGTTCAGCGGAGCAGACACGGAGGACCGCGCGGTCGTGGAACAGGCTTGTCAGCCTGTTCGGGAAAGGAGGCATGGAAGCGCGGCACGACGAAATTCCGTGGACGGAATGGGCCCCCGCGGACGCCGGGTCGTACGAATTGGACCGACAGACCTGGAGGTCTGTCGCCACGATGGGGCACACGGAGATCCGCGCGCACCCTGTCCGTGCCTCACTTGCGTCAGGCTGACTCGGGACCGACAAAAGGGGGGGACCGAAAAAAGGGGACAGGTACATATTACGCCAAATCTCGCGGTTATCAGAAAACCATGTCCGTGATCCTGGCGAGCGTCCTGAGCTGGCGTGGCGGCCGTGGTGATTGGGCTGGGACCGCTCGGACAAGGCCCATTGGCCTTCGGCATAAACCGTTCGCCACCCAACCGCTGACCTCGCAGAGGTGACTTCTCTCAGCCTCGGGTGGCCACCTTCTCGGCTACTCGGGGAACGCAATCTGCCTCCGGTCCTGAGCCCTGAAGATGGTGTCTTTCGTTGGCAGGGGATGCGGCACGATGGACTCACAAGCCAGATGGCCGGTGTGGAACGCAATCCTGACAGGATCGGGGTGATGGTGGTGGGGCGTGACCTGGGGTAGTCGTATGCGCGACAACCCGAGGCTGAGGGAAGAATCCTCTACGGGCAAGTTTTTGGGTGTGAGAAGTGGTTTCTCGTGCGAACCAGACAAACCACGGCGGAATCACGAGATCGATCATTTCCGTGAGCAGATGCGCCATCGTGCTCAAGGTCCGGAGAACTCGGTGAATGATTTGTGCGAAGTCGGCTTACCGGCTGGGGCTGAGAGGAGACGCGGGGGCCGCGATTGGCTGGGCGATGGCGGGATCGAAATCTTCGGCGGGGGAGTTCAGGCCGGGGGTGGGGAGAAACTGATTCAGAGGCAGGTCGTACAGGAATAGATC